>JBGPUH010000018.1:0-17198 GCA_041491025.1 Methylomirabilis sp. (SeqCode) | reverse complement strand
GTTATCGAGCACAGGTGTGTTAAAGGTGAGGCTCAGGTCGTCCACGATCATCTGGGGCCCTCTTGCAGGCAGCTTCCCCTCGATCACCACTCTTTCCAGCAAGGCTTGCGTGGCGTCCTTGGCTCGTTGGACATCCGGTTCATCGAACGGGTTCACGCCCAGGATCGCCCCGGCCGTCGCCGTCGCGATCTCCCACCGGACGAACTCGGCCCCGATGGCAGCCGGCTCCTTCACATCGATGGTAACGAGAGGGAAGCCGGCCCCCCTGAGACGCTCCACCTGACCGTCAAGGCGTTCCTCTTCCGGGCCTCCACTGTGCAGGCGCAAGCGCACGAACAGGCGGTCATCTCTATAGATTGACGGAGGGCCGAGCGGCTCACCGACGACCGGCACGATCCCCCTGCCCTTCTTCCCGGTGCTCTCCGCGACGAGCTGTTCGATCCACAGGCCGAACGGTGTCAGCCGCTCTCCTGCGATCAACGTGAGTTTGTCCCGGCCACCCATGGCTGCAGCCCCCATTATGATACCGAGTGCTGCGCCCGGGTTTTCGACGATTGTGCTTGCCGGGCCGCAGACGTGCGCCATCGCACGGCCCCAGGCGAGCAGCCCACCGAGATCGATCCCCATCAGAGCGGCCGGGACCAGCCCAAACAACGACAGTGCTGAGTACCGGCCGCCGATGTCGGCGGCGTTCAGGAAGATGTCCCGGTACCCGTTGCGCTCCGCGAGATCGTGAAACGGGGTTCCCTCATCGGTAATCGCGACAAGATGATGGCCCGGCTGCTTGACGCCCGCCGCCGCGAGGCGGCTGACGAAATAGGTCCAGAGCAGATTCGGCTCGATGGTCGTGCCCGACTTGCTGCTGACCAGGAAGAGGGTCTCCGTTATCGAAATCTTCTCCTCCACATTGCGTATCGCGGCCGGATCGGTGGAATCGAGCGTCATGAACTGCGGTGCGCCTTCGACTCCTCCGAGGATGGCACGCATCACCTCGGCGGCCAAGCTCGAACCACCCATGCCCAGCAGCACGACGTGCTTGATCCCTTCCCTCCACGCGGCATCGGCGAACCGCGTCAGCCGCGGTAACGCCGTGACCATCCGTTCGGGCGACTCGAGCCAGCCGAGCCGATTTTCGATCTTCCGCTGGACCTCCGGCTCACTGGACCAGAGTTCGGCGCGTTTGGCCCACAGCCCCTGGACGAAGCCGACCCGCTCCAGCTCCGCGCGGTACCGTCCGATCGCCTCCTCCAGCGCGCCCGCACACACTTGGGTGGTCCCGGCCAGGAGCGCTACCCTCGATCCGATTTCTGTTTCTGGGTTCGTCACCATGCTCGATATTCGCCCGTCATCGATCGGCTCGCTGTCGCACCTCAACTGCCTCGTCGTCCTGGACGAGGACGGTGTCGGCCATCCCAATGAAGAGCCCCGTGCCGACCACCCCGGGGATCGAGAGAATCGATTGCTCGAGGGCGGCCGGGTCGGAGATCGGGGACATGCCACAATCAAGAATCTGATTGCCGTTATCGGTCACGAACGGGCGCCCTTCGACCAGGCGCACTGTTGGCCGACAATCCAGCTCCATGAGGCGGCGTTGGCAGAGTGGGAGTCCAAACGGCACGACCTCGACCGGAAGGATGCCGCGGCTTCCCAAAATCGGCACGAGCTTCTCGGTCCCGACCAGGATGATCAGGCACCGCGACGAGGCGGCGACGATCTTCTCCCGTACCATCGCACCGCCATATCCTTTGATGAGGTCGAGGTGAGGGTCCACCTCATCAGCGCCGTCAAAGGTGACGTCAATCTGGCCGACCTCGTCGAGACTCACCAGCGGGATGCCTAGCTGCGTCGCCAGATCGGCTGTTACCTGCGAGGTCGGCACCCCCCGGACCCGCAGCCCTCCCTTGACCGCCGCGCCGAGGGCATGCACAAACGCGGTCGCCGCGCGTCCGGTCCCCAGGCCGACCACGTCGCCATCCCTGACGAACTCGAGAGCGTGCGTGGCCACGGACGGGCGCGTCTCCGGCGTGGCAGAACCGCTGGAACGCATTCGTTGATTATGCGTGCTTGGTTCCCCGACCATCAAACGATTTGGAGGCTCCCGGTTGAACTCAGCGTTGTGTGGGATCCTATACGGTTATGTGGCCCGACGGAGATCGTATCGGGCAGGAAGGCGATCCTTGGCCCACGCGGCGGGCAAGGCACGCTCGCACCTTTCCAACAGTCCGCAGAAATGCTGAGGTGCTTATACTATGTTAGAGGCTTGAATGTCAAGGGTGGGCCGGATACCTAGAACAAAGATAGGAATCGTCATTGCGAGTGATACGAACCCATTAAGGGAGGTGTCATTGCGAGGGAGCCGCGCGACCCGAAGCCTTCGCTCGCCTGAGCTTGTCGAAGGCCCATCACTGGGGTCTGCAGGGATGAGATTGTGTCGCTTCGCTCGCAACAACACTTCGTGTCGGATTGCCACGCACCCTTCGGGCACGCGGCTCGCGGCGACGTCGCGCGCGGTCACGTGATGAACGGGCCGTGGTCGTCCAGGGCAGGCGCGACAGTAAATGCGTCAGGCCGGTGTCTCAAAGTGCTTGACGCGTTCCGCGCCTTCGTCCCTGGCTGTTCAGGGGTGCTGCGGGGACCTGAGCTTACTTGGCGACCGCCGGGTGGCCGACCGGTGGGCTCACCACGCCTTGGGGAACGGGCGCCCGCGGCTCCATGACGGCCCCTGTTTCCGCCTGTGGGAACCATGACCTGGCCGTGCCCGGCTGCATCTGGGAGGGGCAGGTGCCTGTGCAATTGCCCGCCTGGTTGCAATCAATAGAGCACCCCCCCGAAGTTCCGGTACAACCGTAGGCCCCCACCGCATCCTTCCCAGCGCCCGTCCCGTAAGTGCCGCCCTGGCCACCGCACCACTCATGTACCTTGTGCCTCGAAAGCTGGCCGAGATCGATTTTCTCGGCGAAGGCCGGGCCTGCAGTTCCCAACAGGGCGGCAACGAGCACAAGCATGGCACTCCCGAAAGCTATCTTCGATCTGATGGTAGCTCCTCCTCCTTTTCCTCGTCTTGTCCGTGGTCCGTCTTTCGACTGCGCTGTCACCCCACGTCCTCCGACGCGCGGCGCGCAGGAACCATAGAAGCTCTTATCAGTCTTCTCCCTGTCAGTCAGCAGTGCTTTTCTCCTGATTCTCCTCCTTGTGCGTTCGACTTCGGTTGCGGTTGATCCTCGTCACCCACTCCGGCCGCGGTCCGCTCCTTCGTCCATCGCGATTCAGGGTTGCTTCATGCCGGGGGTGACCAGTGGCCTCGGCCCGCCTGGGGGAACGGCCGCCGGTGGCGCAACTGCGGGAGGAACGCCCACGTGCGGCATCACTCCCAGCGGCTGCGGCTTTTTAGCGGCCGGGTCCCACACGCAGTCATTAAAATCCTTATTGCAGATCCAGCAGCCCTTTTCAGGACCTTCGTCGTAGCAGCAGTAGCAGATTGCGCCCCCACAACCCTTGTCGCCCGCGCCGTTAGTGCACGCATCAATATTGTCAATGGTCGGCCGTCTCCTCGCCTCGCTCGGGGTCGCCGTGACGAGCGCCAGGATCGCGGCGGCGAAAACCGCAATGACGAAGATTTTCACGATCGCTCTCATGCCTCTCCTCCTTGTGAATTCGAGTTCGGTTACGGTTGATCCTCGCCACCCTTTCCGGCCGCGGTCTGCTTCGTCGTCCACGGCTCTTCGGGGTGGCTGCTGGTCCCTGAGCTTATGGCGCGCGCTGCGCGGGACCGACCGGCGCTATTATTCCGGGAATGAATTTGCAGTAGGCAAACTTTCTGCCCGGGTGCACTACCCCAGCCTCGTCCTTACACGGGATGTCATCCTGACGATGAGCGCAACTAGTGTCATTGGGCTTTTGGGGGGGAAAGGTCAACACCCCTACATAGCCGTTGCCCTGGGCATCGGTATACCAACAGGTGCACTTACATTCCGTGACCCTTTGGATCTTGGGTTGAGCCAAGCTGACCGCCGACGAGCCGAACAGCACGACCAGCCCCAGGGTCCCGATCACGAAGACTTTCACAATCGCTCCCATCGCGCTCCTCCTGCTGACTTCGAGTTCGGTTGCGGTCGATCCTCGTCACCCACTCCGGCCGCGGTCCGCTTCGTCGCCCACGGCTCTTCGGAGTGGCTGCGGGTCCTTGAGTTATTGCGAGCGCTGGGCGGGACCGATCGGCGCCGTTATTCCGGGAATAAATTTGCAGTCGGCCCACCTGGTGCCCAGGTGCTCTTTCCCAGCCTCGTCCTTACACGGGACGCCGCTACCTCGAACTAAAAGATGGGTGCAACTCGTGTCATTGGGCCTAGGGACGAAGGTCACCCCCTTTTTCTCCCTGCCGTCGGCATCGGTATACCAACAGGTGCATTGACATCCCGGGGGCCTTATTAGTTTGGGTTGAGCCAAGCTGGCCCCCGAGGAGCCGAACAGGACGGCCAGCCCAAGGGTCCAGGCCGCGAAGATTTTCACGACGCTGCGCCTGTCAGTTGGCGCCGCTTCTCTCATGGCGCTCCTCCTGGTGAATTCGAGTTCAGTTGGGGTTGATCCTCGTCACCCACTCTAACGCCGGTCCCCTCTTCGTCCATGGCCGTTCAGGGGTGCTGCGGGTACCTGAGCTTATTGATTGAGCTTGGGGGCAACCTGGTGCCTCTGCTCGCCTGGGGAAACGGGCGCCGGTGGCGCGACCTCGGGAGGCAAGATCACTGACCGCTCCGCGGCACCCCTGCAACTCGTGAAGATCCTGTCACAGCAGTTGTACAATTTGCCGCTAGAAAGCGTCCCATCTGGATTCATACCGGTGCACCTTTGGCCATTACCTAACTCGCAATCATAGCCATCAAGGCTAAATGTGAGTAGTGAATTGTGTCCATTGGCATTACAGGTGCAGCTACAGTCTCGCGTCCGGTTATCCTTCGGTAAGGCCAAGCTGACCGCCGACGAGCCGACCAGCACGGCCAATCCCAGGGTCCCTACCACGAAGACTTTCGTAATCGCTCTCATCGTTCTCCTCCTTGTGAATTCGAGGTCGGTTGCGGTCGATCCTCGCCTTGCGCTCCAGCCGCCCCGCTGGCCTTCGTCCATCGCTGTCCAGGGTCATTTCTGCAGGGTGCCGCCGGGTGGCTGCACCACGCCTGTGGGAACGGTCGTCGGTGGCTGCAGGACGCCCCCTGTTCCTCCACGGGTAGGGGTAGCTGTCCCAGCTTTTGTTATATCTTTTCCGGTGCAGGAAGCGTACGCGCCTTTGAGACTCCCGACATAACACCCATAGTTTATCCCTATGCTGCAGTCCGTAGGAGTGTCGGTATCGGTGACGAAGGTCTCCGTCCTGCCCTCGTGGCGCT
The DNA here is from genome assembly GCA_041491025.1 of Methylomirabilis sp. (SeqCode). Lineage (GTDB taxonomy): Bacteria > Methylomirabilota > Methylomirabilia > Methylomirabilales > Methylomirabilaceae > Methylomirabilis. Next base: position 11,817 of record JBGPUH010000018.1, on the reverse strand, counting down.
TCCCGAGTTCGTCGTAGGCTACACAAGTACATTTACATTGAGTAGTGAACTTCTTCGGTAAAGCGAAGCTGACCGCCGACGAGCCGAACAGCACGGCCAGCCCCAGGGTCCCCATCACGAAGCCCTTCACGATCGCTCTCATGGTTCTCCTCCTTGTGAATTCGAGTTCGGTTGCGGTCGAGTTCATGGCAGCTCCTCCTCGTCTTGTCCGCGATCCGTTTTTCGACTGCGCTGTCAACGCGCGTACCCTCAAGCGCGAAGCAAAGCAACCGTAAAGGCCCTCATCGGTCTTCTGTCTGTCAGTCAGAGGCGCTTTTTTCGTGGCACTCCTCCTTGTGAATTCGCATTCGGTTGCAGTCGGCGATCGCCACCCACCCCGGGCGCGGTCCGCTCCGTCGTCCATAGCTGTTCTGGGGTGCTGCGAGCGCCTCAGCTTATCGCACAGCCGGTAGCTTGATCGCGGAAGGAAAACACCCTCCTCCTCCGGGGCTATCTTCGGCGTACTTGCTCAGGTGGTACATGATCTGGTACTCGATCGGGGCCGAGCAGCTCTGCCACTTGTGCTCTTTCAGGACCTCGATGTGATCGCGGGTGACGCCCGGCACGAGAGGCTGGTTCGAGGGCCCTGGTTCTATGGAGGCGCCGAACGGGTGGCATATCGAGTAGTCAGTCCAGAACCAGTAGAACGGGTAGTGCAGGTGCGCGAACGCGCTCACGTCGGTGCGGGCCCACGCGAACTGATTGATGAAGGTGTTCTTGCCCTTGCTCGTGCTGAAGCTATACTCATGCTTCTGATCGTCCGGTGAAAACCACTGGAAATGGATCTCACTGTCGCCGACGCAAGCGCAGTCGTCGCGCAAAAAGAATCCCATATGGCTGATCGTGACGTCGTACAGCGGGTCGAGGTCGAGGTACCACGGCACTGTGAACGAGGGGCCTGCTGCATCCCCCAGCCTGAACTTGTCCTGGCTGATCGTGGCCTGCATGCCCACGCGCCGCGGTTGACCGTGCCACTCGATGTCGTGAAACACGAACCGGTTCCCGGTCGAAGGCACATAGCACTGGGTGATCACCTTGGGGATGGCCGCGCTGTTCATGAACCAGATGCTGATCGTGACCGAATTCGTCAGCGTCAGCCCCGGCTTGACCGTGACGACGATCTCGAGGCTCTTGTGGCTGCTCGAGATCGCGTTCGCGACCGCCGTAATATCCGGGGTCGGCCCGACGTAGGTTGGAGGAGGTGCCAAGGTCGTCGGTCGCGGCCCGACCGGCGCAGACACGGGCGGGCCTGCCTCCGCGGCCACGGCGAAAGCGGTGACGAGCGCGGCCATGACCACGAGGATGGCGCCCCATCTCCTGTTCCTCCTCGTGGCGACTCTCTGCGGATGATGGTCTGTGATCGGCGATTGCATGTGTTTTGACATGAGCTCCCTCCTTGTGACAGAAAACGGTTCCTGGAACCTGTGGGGTTCACTGAGCATCGTTCTGCCCACCCGCATCGTGCGTGTTTGCATTGTGGTCCGCCAAATTCCCGAATTCGACGCATCCCTCACGACCCTCATCTACCGTACTGCCGGCCCCTGGCCGGGGGCACCGACCGGTGGCTTCACCCCGCCTGCGGGAGCGTTCGCCGATGGCTCAGCCTGCTTCATGGGAAGAGTATTTTTGCAGCCGAACAGTTCGCCCTTGTACCGTGCTCCCGCATTGTACTTCGGGTAACACGTCTGGCCGTCACAATAACACGTCTGGCGATTATAGATGCTGCAACTCTTATCAGTGGTGAAGGTCACCTGCATGCTTGTCGTTTTGCCGCCCGCGCCGGAATACCAACACGTGCACCCACAGTATGTTACGATTGGGATCTGCGGTCGTTCGGCCAAGCTGACCGCCGGCGAGGCGAACAGCACGGCCAGCCCCAAGGTTCCGATCACGAAGCCTTTCACGATCCTCTGCCTGTCAGTCAGCGGCGCCTCTCTCATGGTTCACCTCCTTCAGTGATAAGATCTCCTTTTGACCTAACGGTCCGCTGTCGGCTCCGCGACCCGGGCGCGCCGTTGCCGTTGGGAGGCGACGGCAAGTCGTGACCGGCGTGTCACCTCCGCCCGTCACAGGTTGGGTATTACTACGGGCGAGTTTTGTATCGAATAGGTGAAATGGCCGAAGCACGACGAATCACCTGCTATATCCTTTAGATTTTCGAATTTGGTCTGTGGCGATATCGCCGGCAGGACAATGGGATAGATTCCTGGTTGGACGAACGGGGAAGCGACCCCGACGTCTCCCGGATCGTGCTCCCAAAATCCCATCGTCGGGTAGCGAAACTTCTGAATCGCCTGTTGGCTCAGCTCGTTCACCCACCAATTGAATTCTGGAACGTCACGACTTTGGTTCGCCGACATACTGAAGCCTTTCTCATGCCAGCTCCCATCCGGAGCCCGCCAACCGAAATGGATCTCGCTGTCACCGACAATGTCGCAGTCTTGGTCCAACGTGAACTTGCCCTGAGAAATCGTCGCATTGAAAAGCGGTGTGACAATAATGGTATTTGGGCCAGGGATAGTGAAACTGTACTGGTTCTCGCGGAGTGTAATGGTCACGGTTACTGGGCGAGGCAGTCCGTCTTTTATGTCATCCATAAACCCTACGTTGAGCCCGCGACTTGAGTCGTAGAGCCCTGCATTCTGGCTGAGTCCTCGAAAGTCCGGACTATTGAACTGAACGATAACGTTGACGGGTTGCGTTAGCACGAGCCCTGGATTGGCGTGGACGGCTATCTGGAGGCTCTTGGCGCGCACGTAGATCGCGTTGGCCACTTTGGTTATGTTCGGAGTGGGTCCGACGTAGCCGGGGTTAGGTATGGGTGCCAAAATCGGTGGCGGCCCAGGCAGCCGAGGAACGACGGGCGGGCCTGCCTGCGCGGCCACGGCGAAAGCGGTGACGAGCGCGGCCATGACCACGAGGATGGCGCCCCATCTCCTGTTCCTCCTCGTGGCGGCTTTATGCGTATTGTGGTCTGTGATCGACGAGCGCATGTGTCCTAGCATGAGCTTCCTCCTTGTGGCAGGAAAAGGTTCCTGGACCATGTGTGGTTCACTGAGCATCGTTCTGCCCACCCGCATCGCGCGTAGTTTCACCCCGATCCGAAATTAACGGGGCTGCGGATTTCAGGCCACGTAGCGGGTGGCGCGGCGAGCGGGCGCTTCCGCTGGCCGCACGACTCACCCCACTGGTTATTGCCGGATCGGGGTTCATTGTCGCCCTCGAAATTCCTGAATTCGACGCATCCCTCACGAACCTCATCTACCGTACTGCCGGCGGCAGGACGTTCGCCGGTGGCTTCATCCCGCCTGGCAGAACGTTCGCCGGTGGCTCACCCTGTATCATGGGAGGACTCTCTTCGCAGGCTCGAAGTTCGGCCTTGATCCCCGCTCCCGCATTGGGCTTCAAATAACACGTCTGGCCATTGCAATAACACGTCTGGTGATTAAATATGCTGCAACTCCGATCAGTGGCGAAGGTCACCCCCTTAACCACCGATCTGAAGCCCCCCCCCTCCAAAGGCAAATAATACACACACGTGCACCCACAGAATGTCACGCGTGGGGTCGGCGGGGGTCCGGCCAAGCTGACCGCCGGCGAGGCGAACAACACTGCCAGCCCCAGGGTCCAGACGACGAAGAGTTTCACGATCGCTCTCATAACTCTCCTCCTGCTGAATCAGCGTTGGGTGCGATCGATCCTCATCACCCATTCCGACTTAGCGAGCCGACATCTAGAGTGGCCATCCAGAAACTCGTTGACTATTTCTCCACACGATACGACCTGTTACTCACCCCTCTCCCTCTGGGAGAGGGTCTGGGTGAGGGCGCCACCGGCCCGAAGACCCCCTCACCCTCGCCCTCTCCCCCACCCAGGGGAGAGGGAAATATTATTGCGCGAATTTCTGAGTCATGACACTAGTACGTTTGACGGCGGGTGCCTAGGGCCGACCATTCAGAAACCAGTTGCCTTGCCGTTCTTAGCGGCGGGCATGAGAGCTATTTGAGCGACCAGCCCCCCGGCGGCGGTTGCGGGCGCGACGTGGCGCAGAAACGCTTCTGCGGGTCGATCGGCTCGACGGGTGCCCAAGCGTCGGCAACGTTCACCAATACTTTCAGGCAGTGCTCCTGGAACTGAAACCGGTAATTCGAGTCAGCGGTGACCGTGTAGGAAAACTCCCCCGATTTGATCTGATACGGCACGCTCCTTCCCACGGTCCGATCCCGCTCTCGAACCTCAAGGACGGTGATGCAATCCTCGAGAGACTTTAGTGTGACCTTCCAGAGTTGGACCGGCTTGCCGGCCTGGACCAGCTCGGGGATCGTCATCAGGTCAACCACTCGCAGCCGTTGCGGCGCGCACGCGGGCGCAGCGCTGACCTCCGTCACGGAAATCCAGCTTCCCAAGGGTAGTGCTAGGCCCGCCACCACCACCAACGCCCACCATAATCGCCTCATCACAGTTCTCCATCGCCAGACGATGTCATTACCAGTTGGTCAGGAACGGCCGCAACCGATCCACCTCGAAGGGAAAGAACAGACTCTGCGTGCCTTTGCCCGTGTACATGATCGATTGCTGCCAGTTGGCTGGGAGCTGAACCCCATACTGATCGGTGTGAGGAAGCCCCATGGTATGGCCAAATTCGTGCCCGGCAGCATAGAAGGCGTTTTCATAGGCGGGCGGGTTATTTGCACTGACGCCACATTCCGCGTAGGAGTTGGAAGGAGGCTGTGAGAAGTAGGCCCCTCCCGAGGCCGCCCCCAACCAGGTTGGAGGCTCCGGAAATGAAGATCCCAGGGTGACGAACCCGCCGACCCTTACGCTACTCTTTTGCACGAGGCCGCTCCAGCCGCCATTGGCCAGCTCCTGCAAGACGCGGTTGTGGAACCCGTATCGGTCAAAGGGGACAGGGTTGCCTCTGCTGGAACAGATATTTTGGTCGGTACAAATTGCGAGATTCTGCCAATCTTTCGCCGAGGTGCTCGTGGGAAGAACGAAGGCGTTGGTCCCACGAACAGCAGTTGGCGCACCGAGGGCGGCAAAGGTTCGTTCCCGATAGAAGCGCCGAATACCGCCCATCAGGTTGTTCAACCGTCCCAGCGCCGCGGTGACAAATGGGGCCTCGCTCATGTTGAGCTTTTCCACGGGAAAGAGAAGAACCGGGACAGCATGGCCGCTGACGTCAGCGGGCCGCAGGCAGCGCCAATCGTTCACGCCGATCCCGACAAGTGTCGCAATTGCGTTAGTGCCGTATATGCGTTGGCAAGCCGCCTGCATATTTGGGCTTTTGTCCGGCTGTTTAGGGACCTTGCAGACCCAGCCATAGGCGTCCTGCCTAATCGCAGCCGCTCCGGTGCTCGATGGATACACGTGCCTGCACTCTGCATTGAGATCGAGCGGAAGCCCACGCGCATCCTGGGGCTCGCCGCCACAATACTGTCCCGGGAGGGCAGAAGGAACTGTTAGGGGTTTCCAGACGGGTGGCGGCAGCGCCTCCGCACCATACTGGCTCGTTCCCAGCACCACGATTGCTATCGGAAGAATAACGATCGAGCGAACCCACCGAGGCGTTCTCATCGCATCCCCTCCTCCTTTTCTACTTGCCTTTTCGTTTTCCGGCTGCTTTGTGAGCTCACCGGTCTGGCCTGTTCGACCAACGTCCTACAATTCGTTCTTACTACTTAGACGGAGCCGCCAGCGGGTTTATTCGACCATTTCTCGCTAGAACACGCAGCCTCACACTTGTCCTCTTCCAGGCGACGTGAGAAGAAAAGCGTTGATGTGCTGATCAGGCGATCACAGAGTTTCAGATCAACTCCGCAGGAGGGCCGGCACCTCCTGCTGGAATAGCGTGTCGGGCTCTTCCTGCACCCAGACTCATCGCCAGTTGGTGAGAAACGGGAGTAACGCAGCGACCTCAAACGGGAAGAGGACGCTGTTCGTGCCTTTCCCGTTGTACATGATCGAGTCTTGCACATTGGGCGGCCTCAGCAGGAGATCGTTGAATGGATACTGATCCGAGCGGGGAAGCCCGATGGCAGTCCCGAATCCGTTCCCGACGTCAAAAAAGGCGCTTTCAAAGGCTGCCGAGTTGCTGGTCGTTGGGCTGCACCCAGCATACGAAGCATAGGGGAGTACCGAGAATACGGCCGGAGCCCCAAAAGGAAGATTGGCGGTCGTGCTCATGGCGAGAGCCTCAGGTAAGGAGAATAGCTTTTCAAAAAAACGGAGGGTGAGTGGGGTGTTGAATAGCACGGATGATCGACGGGATGGCACGATTGGCACCCAGTCGGGAGGTGAAGACCCCAGGTATACGAACCCGCCGCCCCTCACACTGCTGTTCGCCAGGTTTGCCTTGGCAGGGCCGTTCGCGAGCTCCTGCAGGACACGCTGATGATACCCATCTCGGTTTGTGATTGCCAAGGTCTGCCAGTCCTTGGCGGACGTGCTTGCTGGAAGCACGAAGGCGTTGGTGCCACGGACGGCAGCAGAGGTTCGCTCGCGGTAGAAGTGCCTGACCCCGCTCATCAGGGTCTCAATCCGCCGGAGCGCCGCCGTGACGGAGGGGGCCTCGTTCACATTCACCTTGTCGCCTGGGACAAGAAGGATTGGAACGACGTGGCCGCTGACACCTGTCCCGTAAGGCGTGTTGACGGCAAGGACGCACCTCCAATCGTTCGCCCCGATGCCGACCAACGCTGCCATAGGATAACCGTAGTACCAGCGGCCACAGGCTCGCTGCATGTCAATCCCTTTATCCGGTTGCCCCGGCACTCTGCAGACCCATCCGAAAGCGTCAGGCTTGGTGCTTACGGCCTTGGCCTGACCCCCATACAAATCTTGGCAGGTTAAATTGAGGTTAAGCGAAAGGCCGACGTTGTCCTGCGACTCCCCCCCGCAATAGCTTCCATTGGACGCCTGCGCATCGTGTTTGCTGGTTGCCGATGACATCCCAATCAGGACAAAAAGAATAAGGATCCACCGCACCCGCCCGGAAGTTTTCATCAAGTAAGCTCCTCCTGTCTCATCCCGCTCCAGGATTCATCGCCAGTTGGTCAAGATCGGAAGCAACCGCGCGAACTCAAACGGGAAGAGAAAACTCTTCGTCCCATTTCCCGAGTACATAATCGACTGCTGCCAGTCGACCGGCCTCAGCAAGAGATCGTTAAACGGGTATTGGTCGGTTCTGGGGAGCCCGAGGGCAGCTCCAAACCGGTTCCCGACGGTAAAGAAGGCGTTTTCATACTCCGGGTAGTTGCCGGTTGTTGAGGGGCTGCAGGGAGCGACAGAAGCGGAAGGGGGTAGAGAAAAGTAAGGACCTCCAGGGTCTGAGGCTGCCCCATACGACGTTGGCGGCTCCGGATAGCCAGCCCCCAAGGTGACGAACCCTGCCACCTTCACGCTACTCGCTCCCACGAGCAGGGACCAACCACCATTGGTCAGCTCCTGCTTGACGCGATGATGCAACCCGAACCGGTCCAGGGGGAACCCCCCGCTTGCGTGATCAGTGGCGATCGCGAGGTTCTGCCAGTCTTTTGCCGTGGTGCCCGTGGGGAGAACGAACGCGCTGGTGCCACGCACGGCAGCAGAGGTTCGCTCCCGGTAGAAGCGCCGGGCACCGCCCATCAGTGCTTCTAACCGTTTGAGCGCCGAGGTCACCCAAGGAGCCTCTGACGCTTTGACCTTTTCGACAGGAAAGAGGAGAACCGGAATGACATGGCCGCTGACGTCGGCTGGCCGCAGGCAGCGCCAATCGTATATCCCGATGCCGACCAGCGTGGCGATTGCGCTATTGCCGTATGTGCGGCGGCACGCCGCCTGCACGTCGAGCCCTTTGTCCGGCTGTCCGGAGACCTTGCAGACCCAGCCGTAAGGGTCCGGTTTCATGGTCGCGGCTGAGGCGCTCAACCCAAAGGATGCCTTGCACGCCTCGTTCAAATCAAGCCCAAGCCCACCCGCATCTTGGGGCTCTTCGCCGCAATAATTGTCGACCGCCTGGGCTTCTCGTTGGGTGATTCCCAGCGACACCCCCTCCAGGAGAAGAAGAATGACAATAAAGCGAAACCACCAATGCGTTCTCATTGAGCACCGGCCTCCTTCCCTGCTTGCCCTGTCATTTTCCGCCTGATTCGTAAACTCACCAGTCTGACCTCCTTGACCAACGACCCGCAGTGCGCCCTTACTTTTTAGACGAAGCCACCGGAGGGTTTATTCGCGGAGTTCACTCCGAAAACGCTTCCTCGCGTACCGTTTCCCCAAGGGGGAGAGGGAGAATTTGCCGGGTCCCTCAGCCGCGGGCCGCCTGGAAGCCCATCTCAACCCTGGCGATCCACCCTGGGAATCCCCTCAACGCTCAGGGGCGGATTAGGACGGTCACAGAGTTCCAGACCAGTTGAGGCGCCGGCGCGGTCGGGGACAGCGAGGCGGATGATGGCGCGCCTTGCTCCACCGGCTTGACAGCGATCCCCCGTGTCGCCACGAGCGTCGGCACGTCCTGCTTTGGCTTGGCGAAGCCGCCCTCGACCATCTGGAAATCCTTCTCATCAAGCGGGACCGCGGTAACGATCGCGAAGGTCGTCTCCAGGCCAAAGGGCGGCGAGGCCTCGAACTTGAATGGCGCTCCAGCACCAGGAACTTCAAGCGCTGCACCAGCTCTGATCCTACCCTCGCGCTGGTACTGGTTCGGAAAGATGCGAAGGATGTTCTTGTCGGCATCGATGTGGAAGAGGGAGAGATGGCCGTCAATCGTCGAAGTGACAAAGTACTTAATCTCTTCGCCCAAGCGGAAATTCGCGCCTGCGCCGGGCCGATTGGTGGTGACCTCGACCCTGGCATCGCCTTGCGCTTTGGGGCCGAGCTGGCTGAGCGAATTCAAGAGCTGGTTGGTATCGGCCGCATTTGCAGGGGTGACGGCCACAACATCGGGGATCGCCCGCGTTGAAATCTCGTTGCTCGCTTGAGCCAGCTCCCCTCCCTTGTCGTCGAGGGCGGTTAATCGCACAAGAACCTGGTCACCCTGCGGACGGTAGGTCCCAGCGATCGCCAGGTCGGCGTTGTAGAGGGCGCCGAGCGCCTTCGGGTCATTGGGGTTCTCAACACCCGCCACCTGCTTGATGCTGATGCCACGGGTCTGAATGCCGGAGGCCGACTTGAAGAGCCCTTCGCTCTCCACTATTGTTGCCACCCGTTCCTGCAGCAGCGCGCCCAGCGGGCTGCTCCAGGGCTGACCTTCCTCTGTGAAGTTGCCGACCACGGCCTGGCCCGAAGCGCGCGCAGGATTTTTGCGGGCGACCTCCTGCTTCAATGAAACGAGCAGGGCACGGAGTCTGGTATCCAAATCCTCTTGGGAGGGCGCCGCTGGCCCCGGCGCTGGCTGGGCCATCGCTGTCATGGACGCACCTGTTCCGGGTGGGTATGCTGGCGCCTGACCGGGCATTGAGGCAGTGGTGACAGCGGGGGCAGAGAGTGAGGTCCCCGGTGCGAGTGGCGCCTGTGCAGGGGGATTTTTCTCCCGAAGCAACATTGAACCCTCACGCAAGATATTCAGGATCGTGTCTACTCGGTCCTGAGGTCCTTGCGAGGGGGGGATATTCACCGTGAGACCAGGCGCTGCTCCTCCCTGTTGGGGGATTTGCTGAGGCGGAGTTTGGTATGGGTAACCCACGGGGGGTGCGCCCCCTTGTGGAGGTGGGAAGCCACCAGGGGGAGGATAGGAACCAGGAGGCGGTGGGAAGCCACCAGGAGGGGGAAAGCCACCACCAGGCGGTGGGAACCCTCCCTGGGGCGGCGGGAATCCACCCGCGGGCGGTGGGAACCCTCCAGAGGCAGGAGGAAAGCCACCAAGAGGCGGTGGGAACCCGCCGCCGATTGGGGGCGCACCGAAGGGCGGTGGGTTGATCTGGATACTCTGCTGTGCGCCAAATCCCCCGCCAATGACGGCGCGCCGGACCTGGAGCTGGATTTCCTGTAGCTTCTCCGTCTTTGCGGCGTACTCCTGCCGCGTGACGATACAAGCGTTATAGAGGGTGCACGTCTGGTAGTAATGCTGGATCAGGTCGCTGCTCAGGGCATCCGCCTCGGTCAGTTTGTTCGAGGTAATCCCCAGGCCGATCTGTGCTTTCGACATGAAGCTCAGGTCGGCCTTGAAGTCCCTCGCAAACTGCTGCAGCGCTCCCCGACAGTCCAGTGACTGGCGCGGTCCTTCAGGGCACTTGACCTGCCCCCCTGTCAGCCCTGTAGGATTGACCCCGGTGGTCGAGCAGGCTGAGAGCAGAAGGGCGGTTAGCACCATCACGATCCGACGATTACACGAGCCTGATTTCATTGCTTCCCCCCCCGCGCTTTCCTTGGCGGCCAGCGCGTCCCGCAGAACGTGATCTGGATCTCAGCGCAGTGATCCGTTTTCTGCGATTTGGACACTCGATGGGCGGCGCTCCTGTGCTCCTGTCTTTTTAGACGAAGATCTCGATGATTTATTCACTGTTACATCGTCATTGCTTCGAAAGTCCCCCCGCCCGTGTCATTGCGAGGAGCAACACGACGAAGCAATCTGACCCGAAGGGTCATTCCGAGCGAAGCGAGGAATCTCACCGGGATTGCTTCGGCTACGCCTCGCAACGACACTTCGTGTCGGATTGCCACGCTCCCGTCGGTCGCTCGCAATGACAAGACGTCGGGTTGAACGCGCCACGGACTTTAGAAGCAATGACACTCCCATTAAGGCGTTTGCTATGGCGAATTATTGCAAAATCGCCTGCGTCCAGGAGATGGTCGGCTTGACATCGGTTGGGGCCGGCTTGGTGCAGCGCTTGCCCCGGACGCCGTAGCTCACGGTGGAGGTGCGGATGGGGCAGGAGCCAAAGGCGGTCCCAAATTCGACAACGCCGTTTATCACGGTCAAAGTGCTTTGACCGTCTTCCTGCACCTTCATGTTAAACTCGGTCTCGCGCACCGCGGCCGTGGCCACCGGTGTTTCCACCTCTAGCTGCTTCGGTCCCTCCCCGGTCTTGACCCACACCTCTCCCTGCTTCAGCCGGATGATCCGCGTGATCCCTTTTACTTTCTCCCAACGGGAGAGGATCTTCAAGGTGGTGTTCTCATTGAGGGCCACCTGGATGCCCTCTTTGAATTCGATCAATGCCTGGCTCGCAGACTCTGTCCTCAAGACATCGCCCTCGAAGAGCTGGAGCGACCCTTTCCCTTGCAGGCGATCCTCGATCCCATCGGGCCGTACCACGACCAGCACGCCGATGGCATTCTGAGCGGTGGCGACCTGGGTGCTCTGCGCAAAGGTGGATCCCAAATCGATGAGGAGGCTCAAAGCCACCGCGAGTGTTACCATGACTTTTCGATGCCTTCCGTCCCTGCGAATTTCAGTGATGCTCCGGTTATCTTTCACCGCACCCTCCACCCCTCCTTGCGGGACCATAAAGGTTTGCTTTCCTGTTCCTACTCCTCGCCGTGTGTCTTTCGCTCTCCTATAATTCGCCGCCGAACTCGTGAGTGGTGCCGGAATCGGGCCGGCAACAGTCTCAGAACTGCTGACGCTTATCATGCTTTGATCACATAAGTATTTTTCGCAACAGAACAGCACCGTCACTGGCGTAAGCCCTTTGGTTTGACCCGAATTGCGTGGCATCATTGGGGCCTCCGAAGAGACAGACGATCGCATTCCGTAGCCCTCCCGGGGGACTCGCACAGCGGCTAATGATCAGCCCCACCTATTGAGTCGCCCCTCATCTGACCCAGCACCGAAGCTCCTCGCCCACGTCGCAATCG
>JBGPUH010000017.1:0-17201 GCA_041491025.1 Methylomirabilis sp. (SeqCode) | reverse complement strand
TGACGGCCCGGATCGGGGCCGGCGTCGGGATCATTCTTGTCGATCCTCGTGGCCGCATCGGCGTTGCGAAAAACACTCCGCAGATGGCCTGTGGCTGGGTCCGGGACGAGGACTCAGCGCCAGAGGTCTTCGGCTGAGACGCCTACACGCATAGGGGACCGGGATGGCCGAGCAGAGACATGGAGGGGTCTTCGCGAAGTGGAGTGAGAATGCACCTCGGGTCTCCATCGTCTTCTTCTATGGGACCCTGCTCCTTCTCCTCTATCTGACATATCTGGTCCTGGTTCCCTTCGCATCCCCGATACTGTGGGCAACCGTCCTGGTCGTGGTCTTTCACCCCGTCTATCGCCGCCTCCGGCGTGCGCTCAGGGGCAGGTCCGGGCTCACAGCCTTCCTGTTGACGACCGCGGTGATCCTCGCCGTCATGGTGCCTGCCATCCTTTGCGGGTGGGTGCTGGCGCGCGAAGCCGCGGGCGTGTACCAGGTGGCCCAGGGGCTCTACCAGCAGCAGGGGCTGGCGGGAATCGCCGCCCACCCAGCGGTGACTGCGGGTCGGGTCCTTTGGGAACGGGCGAGCCTGCCTTTCAAGCACCTCGGCTTCGATCTGAATGGACTGTTGCTTGCCGCTCTGAACGCTGTGAGCAGTTTCATCGTGGACAACCTGAAGGGGATCGCCGTAAACCTTCTGAGCTTCACCGTCAACTTCCTTCTCACCACCTTTACCTTCTTCTTCCTGCTCAGGGACGGTGAGGCGATCGTCGTGGGTCTGCAGGCGCTCTTGCCGCTCGAACGGAAACATACCGAGGCGCTCTTCGCACGCCTCTACGACGCCGTCTCGGCCGTCGTCCGCGGGACCATCGTAACTGCGCTGGCGCAGGGCGCTCTGGGGGGATTGGGCTACTGGATCTTCAGCGTGCCGTTCCCGGTCTTTCTGGGGCTGGCCACCGCCCTCTTCTCGTTGCTGCCGGTTGGTGGATCGGGCTTGGTCTGGGTCCCGGCAGCCATCTACCTGTTCCTGAAGGGGAGATGGATAGGCGCTCTCTTGCTGCTTGCCTGGTCGGCTGTGGTTGTCAGCACTGCGGATAATGTCCTGAAACCGGCCCTCATCTCGGGCGGGACCAATTTGCCGGCTCTTTTCCTGTTCTTCGGCATGCTCGGCGGCCTTCAGGTCTTCGGCGTCCTCGGGTTTATCCTGGGCCCCGTCCTTCTCGTGACGCTTGCCACCTTTCTCGAAATGTACGTGGAGTTATCGTCCCCTCGATCCGACGGATAGGGTCGCACCTGAAAGATTTCCCGGTCGACCGTCCCACTCATAGGAGACAGTTCACATCGGGAGGCCTCCGATTGCCGTTCACTGTCAAGTGTCAGCGAGGGGCTGCTATTTACCGGCCGATGGTGCCCCAATTTGGGAAAGGCTACGGCCTATTAGTCATCGCTGCCCTGCGAATCCTCCTGCTCACTCGGGCTGTTCAGCGATAGACCCATCCATGTGGCCTGGAAGAGGGCGGCCAAATACGCTACGATGAGCTATTGATCAGCGGGCTATGAAGAAGTGATGGGGGGCCTCAGGACCTCACACACACACTAGGGCTGGAAAATCAAGGCAGGCATAATTACCCTGTCAACTCCGTAGGGTGGGTAATCCGCCGGTGGTTAATGACCACGGTAACCACCGCGACCGCCACCACCGCCACCACCGCCGCCGCCGCCGCTACGAAATCCTCCACCACCTCCGCCTCCGCGGCGAGGGGCCTGCTCCTTCGCCTCGTTCACCGTGAGCGCCCGGCCACCGACCTCTCGCCCATTCAAAGCAGTGATAGCGGCCTGGGCATCGCTCTGGCTCGCCATTTCGACGAAGGCAAAGCCCCGGGGCCGTCCCGTATCCCTGTCGGTGATGATCTTCACATCAGCGACCTCGCGACCTCCCTCTTCGAAGAGCGCACGGAGTTGAGTTGCGTCCATGTCAAAAGGGAGATTACCGACATACACTCGTGTCCCCATACTGTCGAAACTCCTTTCATCGGCCTGCGGCCGACGCCTGACGGGTAGCTCGATCGACGCCATCGGCCATCGCCCCGCCTGCCATGGCTGGCTTCACCCACCCGGAACCATCCGGGCGGCTCAGAATTCCCGCTGCTCGCGGCGGACCGCGCGAGCCGCCTGGCGGCGGAGCCTCCGTGCGGCCTCGCGGACCTTTCGACGACGCTTCTCCCCCGGCTTCTCGTAGTGTGCCCTACGCTTCAGTTCCTTCAAGATCCCGTCGCGCAGGACCAGCTTCTTGAAGAGGCGGATAGCGGATTCGACCCCTCGTGCATCTACCTTCACTTCGAGGGGACGGTGCCGAGTCCCGTTGTCAGACCCTGAACTCCACCGTGTTCTTTCCGTCCCATTGTCAGGAATCATAGTCCCTCTGATTCAAATTGTCGCTTCCACTCAACACGATTCAGGGTCCCACAAACGAAACAAGCCGCAGGACCGTGGTCCTCGCGGCGTTTTCAGAAAACGTGGACGAAACCGTCAGAACCGGAACGAGATGCACTGTAGCGCGTTCTGCCTCCTGCTGTCAAGGATATTCGGCCAAGGCCCTGGCCGAAACCTGAAACCGTTCTTGCACCCGCTCCTATCCTGGTGTATAACATGGGTGCCCCGGCGTGAGCGGCGGCTCAAGGTAGACGGATTCTCAGGGAGGATGACGATATGGCGACTGAGGCGCAGCGACAGTACGTGAACTTCGCCTTCTATAAGATCGACCCGGCCTGGCGGCGTCTTGCGAAGGAGGAGCGGGAGGCGAGTAAGAAGGAGTTCTGCACTGTGGTTGAGGAATGGCGCCAACGGATGCTGCTGATCCCCTACTCCACCGTCGGGCTGCGGCCGGAGACCGACTTCATGCTCTGGCGGATCGGCGACTCACTGGAGCTGTTCCAGGGGATGAGCAGGCAGCTCAACGGGACAGCGCTTGGCGCCTACCTGATGACCCCTTACTCATTCGTTGCCATGACCAAGCGCTCGATCTATGTGGACAAGCATATCCATCCTGGCCAGGAGGGCCGTCGGGCACGGATCGTCCCTGGCGAATACCGCTACCTGTTCGTCTACCCGTTCGTGAAGACACGGGACTGGTTCCTGCTGCCAGCGGAACGCCGCCAGGAGATGATGAACGTCCATATCGAGATCGGCCACAAATTCCCATCGGTCAAACTGAACACGACCTACTCATTCGGTCTCGACGACCAGGAGTTCGTCGTGTCGTTCGAGAGCGACAAGCCCGCCGACTTTGTGGACCTTGTCATGGCGCTCAGGGAGACCGAGGGAAGCCGTTATACGCTCCGCGACACCCCGATTCTCACCTGCGTTCGAAAGACGATCCACGAGACCCTGGACGACTTGGGTTAGGAGGCAGGTAGCGCATGGAGTCACGGCTCGTCCGGATCGGGCACAGTCCCGACCCGGACGATGCATTCATGTTCTACGCCTTGGCCAAGGAGAAATTGGACACCGGCGGGCTTCGCTTTCAACATCTGCTCGAAGAGATCGAAACGCTCAACGGTTGGGCGTTACAAGGCAGGCTGGAGGTCACGGCCATCTCGGCCCACGCCTACGCGTATGTGGCTGACCGCTACGTCCTGTTGCCGCATGGGGCCAGCGTCGGCCGGAACTACGGGCCGATCCTTGTGGCGAGGCGCAGGTTCGATCCGGCCGAGCTGCGCGGCAAGCGAATTGCCGTCCCCGGGAAACTCACCACGGCATTCCTTGTGTTGCGCCTCTGCCTAGACGACTTCCGCGCCCTTGAGGTCCCGTTCGACCGGATCTTCGACTCGGTCGAGCGGGGCGAGGCGGAAGCCGGCCTCGTCATCCACGAGGGGCAGCTCACGTACAAGGCTCGCGGCTTTACGAAATTGCTGGATCTGGGGGTCTGGTGGCACGAGAAGACCGGCCTCCCGCTGCCGCTCGGGGCCAACGCCATCCGTAAGGACCTGGGCGAGCCACTATGTCTGGAAGTCTCGCGACTCCTTCGGGCGAGCATCGACTATGGGCTGGCCCACCGGGAGGAGGCCCTCCGGTACGCCTTGGAGTTCGGCCGCGGGATGGACTCGGCGTTGGCCGATGACTTCGTCGGAATGTACGTGAACGAGGACACCCGCGCCTGGAATCCGGAGAGCCGGCGAGGGCTCGAGCAGCTCCTGAACATGGCATGGGAGCAGGGCCTGATCACGAAACGGGTTCACCCGGAGTTCCTCCCTAGTTAATGCCGTTCCAACTATTTACGGCCACCTTGCCGTTCCGTGCAGTCGCAACCATTGCGATAAGGGACGCCACTCAACTTCGGCCCATCAAGTTGGAACGGCACTAGACGCCTCCCCTATTACCTTTCCCCGTCTCCTCGATTCGATCCGATTCCAATCGCCGCGCGACCACACCCGATCCATTCCACTGAGAAACCTGAGGGCCTGCGAGCTGCCAGTGTGGAAAGGGGGCTTTACCGGAAGGGTTCAGACCAGGCCTTTGTCCTGGGCGTAGAGAGTCAACTCCAGGCGGCCGTCCACGTGGAGCTTTTCGTAGATATGGTGCAGGTGAATCTTGACTGTGCCTTCGCTGATGCCCAATTTGTCTGCGATCTCCTTGTTATGCAGCCCGCTGGCGACCAATCGCACGATTTGCAACTCGCGCGGCGTCAGGACCCCGGCGATCTCCCGCTCCCCGGCCTCGCGCCGCAGCATTGTTTCCATGGCACGACCCAAGGAGCGTTTCTCCCACCATTGGCCGCCAGCGTGGACCTTGCGAATGCACTTCACCAAAAGCTGGGGCGCCATTTCTTTCAGCACCACACCGTTCACGCGAAGCCGAATGGCCTCTAGTGCCTCGGCGTCGCTCATCTCGGCCGTCAGGAGCACAACCCGCGTCGGCAGCTTCTCCTTCCTCACCTCCCGCAGCACTGCCAGGCCATCCTTGCCGGGCATGCGGAGATCGAGGATCAAGACATCCGGGCGGTGCTTGCGCACCGCCTGGAGGGTTTCCTCGCCGTCCCTACAGCGGGCGAGCACCTTGAAGTCTCCCTCCTGTCGAAACAGGTGGTCCAGCCCGTCGAGGATTATGGGGTGGTCGTCAGCGAGCACCAAGCCGATAGGCATTTCATTCTCCCGCGTTCGCGAGCGGCAGGGTGACCTCCAGTCGCGACCCGGAGTCAGTCGATTTGATCGACAAAGATCCCCCCACAGACGCAATCCTTTCCTTCAGCATCACCGGCCCCAGTTTCCTGTCAGTCAAGGCGGTGTGGTCATAGTACCCGCGGAAGGGAAAGCCAACGCCGTTATCATCCACAATGATCTGCACTTGATTGTCATGTGACCCAATTTCCAGGCGCACGACCGAGGCATTGGCGTGCCGTGCGGCGTTGATCAGGGCTTCATGGACAATGTGATAGATTTCGTCTGCGAATTCCTTGGAAATCCGCGGCTCCAGGTACTCCTCCTTGAATTCAACGCGCAGGCCCCACTGGCGCTCAACCCTATTGACCAGTTCGTCCAGCCGTGCGGCCAGGCTGGATTGCTCCTCGGAAGGGCCAGGCTTTTCTGGTTTCAGCCCCTGGATAATCAGTCGCAGGTCGCGCTGCTGGGCAGCGATCAGACTCTGGATTTCCAGCAACGGCTTGCGGGCCGCCTCTGGATCTTCTTCCAGCATGCGGCGCACCGATTCCAATTGCAGGGCGGCCCCTGTAAGGGATTGAAGCACCCCATCGTGAAGGTCGCGGGCGAGGCGGTTGCGTTCTTCTGTCACCGCCTTTTGCTGGAACCCTTGCAATAGATAGAACTGGTCCATGCTGGCGGTTACCAGGCGGGCAACGATTTCGCCTAGCGCCAAGTCATCCGAGGTCATGCCCGATTTGTCCAAGCAAAAAAGGCGTCCATTCAAGGTCTCCCCGCGCAGGCGCAATGAAAGGACGGCTTTCATGCCAAACCAGGCTTGCAGCATGGGATGGAGCGGTGAGCCGCGCCAATGCCGCAGGCCGGCGGGGGACGCATAAAGCACCGTGGCAACCGGGGCGCCGGCATCCTGACAAAGAAAGTCAGCGTCGGCCAATGGATCAACGACCAGCGGCTGGAATGCGGCCGGTGTCTCGCGGCTCCAGTGGAGTTCGCCGCGAGGCCTCATCGCCAGGTGAAACCTGGGATCCTCCGCCACCTGCCAGGCCATGAGCGCCCGGGGCGCGCCGAGGATCCTCGCGGCGTGTTCCAGCGCCTCGCCAACCAGCTCCTGGGCTTCTCGCGGGACCGTGCGGGGCCATGCCGCCAGCATCGACGTTTCGCTATGCACCTGCTGTTCGCCCGCTCCCAGGTACCCTACCAATATTGCGACCGCCCCCAGGTACAGGCTACGGATGATGAAGCGAGTGAGATCGAAGGACGGGTCGCGCAGAACTTCTGCCCCGTACACTCCCATCCCGATGTATATCGCCAGAGCTGCCACCGCGGTCCACAGCGTCCCGCGCCACTGCCAGCGAAGTGTTGCCACGAGCAGCAGGAACACAAAATAGACGAAAAAAGGGCTGGTCGGATTTTCCGTGAAATAGATGATGAGGGAAAAAACCGCCACATCTAAGACGTGCATGCCGGCCCCCCAGCGTCCAAGAGGCGTGTCCGAGCGCCACACGAGAAAGGCCACGACCAGCGCATAGGCCAGGTAGGTGGTCAGCAGGGAGTAAGCCGCGCTCGTGCACCTTCCGGGCTGCGAAGGGTCCAGCGAGATCGCCAGAGGGGTAAAGGCCGCCAGCACTACCCGTCCTATGGCAATGAGGCGTTCGGCGCGACTCTGCGGGGAGTACGGCGAATCCATGTCCACCAGACTAGGTGCGCTCCCCCAATCTTGTCAAGCGAATTCCCGGGAGGGTGGTCGATAGGAATTTGAGCGTCCACCCAGGCATGCCTCGCAAACTTCTTGCGTCTTCATACTCCCCTACTCACAGCACACTCAAGGGCACATGTGAACTATCAGCGCAATCCCACGCGCTCGCCAGCAATGCGGACAGAGGGCTCAGGGTCCCTCTCTCACCGATGATGATTCAAGCGACCCCTGACCCCCGCTCCGCGTTTGACAGCACATCGCCCCACCGAAATCGCCGGGCAGATTCTGGCTAAATTTATATCACAGGGTATAAGAAAATGTATCCGTAGCTATATTGTGTGGCTTCCACACGGAATCTACAATCGCCAGTAAAAAGTAATAGAAGCTAAGATAATTTC
Organism: Methylomirabilis sp. (SeqCode); assembly: GCA_041491025.1. Taxonomy (GTDB): domain Bacteria; phylum Methylomirabilota; class Methylomirabilia; order Methylomirabilales; family Methylomirabilaceae; genus Methylomirabilis. The sequence goes on along the minus strand of JBGPUH010000017.1, from coordinate 9,963 downwards.
ATATCGGCCGCAGTTAGTTTGAATAGGATGATATTACGGGTCATCACGATAAGGTTCACTATGAGCACACTCAGAACACCAGAAAGCACCTGCAACTTGGCAAAATTGATTCGAAACCAACAGAGTCCAAGCTTATTCACCATCTCACGATTGAATCTGCCAGATCGAAGGAGAGTCAGCGCCCCAAACATGACTGCCCGAAGACCCGTATCTCTGGCACCGACTTCGCCACGGTTATCGGAAACTCATCGTGAGCCTTGAGCGGGGGGATGGATCGGCAGGCGTGGTCGCCGCCATCACGTCGCGCCGCTTTTAGCCGTGCGAACGATCCCTGGTTGTGGAATGAAAGGAGTTCGACTGAGCTGTCTGGTACGCAAGGAGGGAGCCCCGCTGCTCCATACCGCAAGCCGGGCCACCCCCAGAGGGAGGGAAGGAACATGATGGGAACAAACGGTAATGCCACCCATAACGACCGAATCAAGGAACTGCACACACACATCGAGAAACAACGCCAGCGGCGACAGAGCAACAAAGTCCTCCACGCCCATCCTTCCCCTCTCTTCTGGCTGGAGCGAGATGTGCCCGTGAAAGAGCTGATGATCGAACGGAGGATGGCGAACGCAGTCATCCCAAAGCGGGTCAACGTATATGTGGGCACCCCGTACTGCCTCCCAACCAATCCAGACAGGTGCGGCTTCTGCCTGTTTCCCAGCGAGGTGTACCAGGGGCAGCATCAGTTGGATACGTATCTGAAGTATCTGGAGCGGGAAGGGCGGAGGTATCAGCAGTTCTTCGATGGCGATGAACTGGCCAGCATCTATTTCGGGGGAGGGACATCGAACCTCTACAAGCCGGATGATTATTTCAAACTCTTCGAGATCGTGAAAGGGGTCTTCCCGACGATCCCAAGAGGCATCGAGATCACCCTGGAAGGGATTCCTCAGCTCTTCACCAGAGAGAAGCTCGAGGCAATGAAAGCGGCCGGGGTCAACCGGATCAGCATGGGGGTCCAGCAGCTCGACGATGAGATGATCAAGCTGAGCGGCCGGAAGCAAAAAGCCAAGCACGCGCTCCAGACGCTGGAGTGGTGCCAGGAACTGGGCCTTCAGAGCAGCGTCGATCTCATTTTCGGGTGGCCGCGACAGACCGTCGAGCTGATGCTGAAGGACCTGGACGCGATCGTTCGAACCGGCATTCGTCACCTCACCCATTACGAACTGAACGTGGCGGGCCGGACCGATTTTTCACGCGATCGCCGAGGCGAGCTCCCGTCCACCGAACAGAACGTCGAGATGTATCGCGTCTCAAAGCAGTTCCTGGAGAGCCATGGGTTCCGACAGGTGACTGCGTATGATTGGGAGAAACCGACTGCCGACCTGCCAGGCGAGTATCTCTTTGAGGAGAACATGCGTCACTTCTTTAGCGACGACGGAGAGAGGGGGATCTCCGGGTGCGACATGTGGGGCTGGGGATTCGCCGGCGTGTCCTACTTTCTGGGGACGCCGGAGATGCCGGGTTGGACCTACATGAACTGCACGAGGGTGGGAGAGTACTTCAATCGTCTCGATGAAAGTCGATTCCCCGTTGAACGAGGGTTCCACTTCACACAGAAGGACCTCCGAATCGCCTGGCTCTTCCAAACGCTCCAGGGGATGAGCGTGAATCTACAGGTGTACAAGAGGATTTTTGGCCTCGACATCCTGGAAGAGTACGCCGATACCTGGCGCGCCCTCACCGAAAGAGGATGGGTCGAGGTCACCCAGGAGAAGGCTACGCTGGTGGGTGACGGGGTCTTCTACACCCCGCTGATCCAGAGCCTGTTCGCGCACGAGTGGAAAGAGGAGATGAGAAAGGCTAAATCTTCGGCGGAGGTTTCTCTGGCGGTTGTCTCTGAATCTCCGCAGCCATCCGCAATGCGGAGGCCCGCCGAACCGGAACAGCTTCCCGAGGAACTCACCCCGGTCTCGGAGATCAAGGCAAGAGCCTCAGAGGCGATTCCCGGTTCGTACCCGGTCATAAAGCGACGTCACGAGTTGGGGGAGCCCGAGCACTATCGCGAGCGGACGAAGGATGGCGTTGAACTCGCGCTCCTCAGGATTTCTCACGATATCCGGCAGGAGATTCCAGTGCTCCTGACTCACGGGACTTTCTCCAATGCCCAGGTTTGTACCAGGCTGGCCAGACACCTCGCCGAGGATGGTTTCGACTGCTGGATCCTAGAGCTGAGGGGTCACGGTCGAAGCGAGGTGGGCCCCGTCCAACCTGACTTCGAACGGTTCAGCGAGTTTGACGTGCCCGCCGCGCTGCATGCGGTACGGCACAGGACCGACAAGAAGCAGGTCTTTTGGGTCGCGCATAGCGGTGGCGGGCTTGTGCTCCTGATGCACCTGGCCCGGAATCCTGAGGCAAACGCACAGATCAGGGGAGTCGTGACACTAGCCAGCCAAGCAACCGAGGCGGGCGCAACCTTGGCCGGCCAGGCCAAGATCGCACTCGGCGCCATGACAAATAATATGCTTGGGTACGCCCCTGGCCCACTACTCGGCTTGGGGCCGGAGAATGAGTTCAAGGGCGTGATGAACCAGTGGTTCCGCTGGAATTGGGATGGCCGATGGACCGGAAAAGATGGCTTCGACTACCTCGAGGCCCTCAGGCGGGTCGAGACCCCTGCGCTCTGCTTTGCAGGAGGCGGGGATCGGTTCATCGCCCCTTATCGCGGTTGCCGCCGGGTGTACGATGGGCTTGGCAGTCTCGATAAGCGAATGGCGTTGTGCGCCAAATCGGAGGGGTATGGCGAGGATTACAGCCACTCGCGGCTCATTGCGAGCCGTCGCGCACAGCAGGAGATCTGGCCCACTATCTCGGAATGGCTGATGAAAAGGGCATGATCGCTGCAGGTTCGGTCGAGGCTGGGGCGAGCCGAAGGCGAGCTAGTGCCGTTCCAACTGGTTCGGACAAATCGCAAAATTATGGTACGACCGATCCAGATGCCTGCGGGTCATTGTGATGTGAGACGGATAAAGTTGGTACGGCACTAGATCTTCTCGCGCAGTTCCATCGCCTCCGCCACAAGTGCCATGACTTCGGGGTACTGAAAAGGCTTATTCAAGACCAGATCCACCCCGGACTCTTTCATCTTCCTCCGGTCGAGCGTGAGGCCCCATCCCGTGACGAGCGCGACGGGGGTCCTGGGGGCTATCCCCTTGACGGTCGTTGCAACCTCCCAGCCCGAACAATCCGGCATCCCCAGGTCCGTGAGAACGAGATCGAAGGCATCCTGACGGAAGAGGCGGATCCCCTCCCTGCCGCCCGCCGCTTTCACCACGGTATGGCCGGCCGCCTGGAGGATATCTGAGAGGAGTTCGCGGACCATTCCATCATCATCGATGACAAGGATGCGTCCGGGCCTGGCGGATGGTATGAGTTTCGGTTGAGGGGCCGGGCGGAGCTTGGCGGGAATCGGCAGCTTGATCAGCATCGTCGTTCCCTGTCCGGGATGGCTCTCCACGCTGATCTCCCCGTTGTGCCCTCTGATGATCCCATACGAGACGCTCATCCCGAGCCCAGTCCCTCTGACCCCCTTGGTGGTAAAGAAGGGATCAAAGATCCTGGCTTTTACGTCGTCGCTCATCCCGAGCCCCGTGTCAGACACGTTCAAGCAAACCCACCCACCTGCCTCCTCGGTCTTGAAGGTGAGCTTTCCTCCCTCTGGCATGGCCTCAATGGCATTGAAGATCATGTTGGTCAGCACCTCCCGGAGTTCCGAGATATTTCCCATCACGGGTGAGATTTTGCCATAGTCGGTTGCGACCTCGATCGTCACGCCGGCCAGGTTGGCCTCGTCCTTCCACCTTGCCTCGGTGATGGCGAGGGCGTCCTTGATGGCCTGGTTGAGGTCCACCGGGAAGAACTCTTCTTCCCGGCGTTTCCGAGTGAAATGTTGCAGGCGGCGGACAGTATTGGCCCCGTCAAGCGCCGCTTTCTCGATAGCCTCGAGACCTCGCTGTGTCTCCTCGTCCCGTTCGGCTCGACGGAGGAGCTGGGCCCGACCCAAGATAGCGCCCAGGATGTTGTTGAAGTCGTGGGCCACACCCGACGACATCTCGCCCAAGGCATGAAGCCGTTCGGCCCGCAGAAGCTGTTGCTCCAGTTGCTTCCGCTCTGTGATATCTCTCGCGATTCCCTGCCAGCCGGTCACCCGACCCGCGGCATCCCGAACGGTGACGGTTCCGATCTCGACCCGAACGATGCCGGAGCCACCTTTCTTGACCATATCCAGCTCATAGAAGCTGAATGGGTCCTTTCCCCTTGCCGTCTTAATGAAGATCTCCTGAGCCTGGCGCTGGCCTTGGGGGGTCAGGACATCGGTCGAGTAGCGACCCAGCAATTCCTCGGGTTTATAGCCGAGCATCTCCTCTATCTTGGGGTTGAGATACGTAAACCGGCCTTCGCGATCCAAGGCATAGATGACGTCGCGGACCTGCTCGGCCAGCAGCCGGTATTTCTCCTCTGAGGCCTTGACGGCCTCGGCCTGGGTTTGGACCTCTTGGAATAGCTTTGCGTTTTCGATGGCGATCGCGGTCTGGCGGGCGATCGCATCAACCAGCCTCACCTTCTCCTCGTCAAACTCATGCTGCACGTCCCACCAGACAGCAAGCAATCCTCCGACCGGCTGGTCTTTGACCAGCATGGGAACGAAGAGGATGGATCGATGGCGCAGCATCTGAAAAATCTCATGAGCGCACCTGGGATCACTGGACGTATCATCTGTATAGACCGCGGACTTCTTCTCCCACGCCTCTTCGAGAAACTGGTTCCCTTTCAAAGGAAGCTGGGTTCCCATGAAGACGCTCAGACGCTCCCTCGGCACATGGTAGCCGGCGAAGGGCTGTAGATCGCCGGTCGAGGGGTCTTGGACGTAGGCCCCGACGGTATCGGCCGAGAGGGCACGGGCAACGGCTCGCGCGATGCGCCGGATGGCCTCGTGTAGATCAAGGGTGGAATTGACAGAGTAGCTGACTTCGAGTAGCGTCTGCTGCTCTTTCAGCCTGGCCTGCGTCTCACCGATCAGACGGGCGTTTTCCAATGCGATGCTCAATTGGCGCCCGATGGTCTGGAGCAGCAGCAACTCAATGGTCGAGAAAGACGGCGATCCCGCCTTGGCGATATTCAGCAACCCGACAGGCCGATCCTTGGCGACGAGCGGAACGCTCGCGTGAGCGGAGACTGACAGCTCAGAGAGGGCGGGCTGCGGACAATGATCTATGACGCTGTACTGGAGGAGCGGATCGGCGCCTACGAAGGAGCGGAGGCAGGGGCAATCTGGGCAGGTGAGACTCCCGGATTCCGAGCATTCCCTGTCGGCATGTCTGACCGCAGCAAGGTACATCGTGTGCTGCGGATTTATTCTAACGGCGGGCCAGCTCAGATTGTCCGGCGGACCTTGGTCCAGATAAATCCAGCCGAGGACCCCGCCCTGAACCGCCTCCAAGAGCTCCTCCAGAACGGTATCCAGGAGCTTCTCGGGGGCGGAGGACCTGACCGCCGCCGATACCGCCATGACGGCCGAGAGACTTCTGCTGGTTGGATGTTCTATAGCACGCTATCCTTTGGCTGTTCGGGCACCGCACACGCGCGCCCGTGTGGGACAACCCTAGCAAAAAAGCAGGTCGGGAGCAACGGGAAACAATTGACAGGCCACCTCAACCCCGAACAGATGAGCAAGGCTCAACGCCGCTCTCCCGGGCGGAACTCCCCCACCACAACCACACATGATCATGCGGCAGGCGGGCCAGCCATGCAATCCAGGGGCCAGGCCGGGATCTGAGGCCAGTGCGCTTTGGCCACCGTGTGACGCGAGACGCGATCGACGATCACGCTTTCTTGTCCAGACCAGGCAAGCCTAGCAGGGGCGGGATCTCGGCCAGTGACGCGATCAGGTGGTCGGCATTGGGCGAGGTTGGTTGGACGGGATTACTCAGCAGGACGGTCCGGACACCCGCGCGGCGGCCCGCCAGCATGTCAAATTCGAAGTCACCCACGAACAGCGCCTCGTCCGTCCGAAGGCCGAGCCGGTGACAGGCTAGCAGGATTGGGTCGGGCGCAGGCTTTGGCGGGGCATCCTCTCTGGTTACGATCGTCAAGAAGGGAAGCCCCAGTCGCGCCTGGATCAGGTTAACACTCTTGCGGCTATTGCGCGTGACAAGCCCGAGACGCAGTCCATGATGATCGAGCCTGCGCAGAAGCGGCAGAACCCCGTCCAGAGGCTGGCAGCGGTTGGCGGCCTCGGTCTCGTGACGCTCGAGGATCGCTTCCGCCCTTGACCGTTCTGTGCCGGAGAGTCCCCGGATCCTTTCAAGGATGAACCCCTCCGTGGAGCCAAAGATCTCCTGCTTGATCGCCACGAAGTCGAGGCACTGCGCGACCACCACACCATCCATATCGAATAGGACACCCCTGATAGTGGAACTCCGGACTTTCACTGGCTTCGTCTCTCCCTTCGTATCACGTCTACTCAACATATATACTCGACTGCCTTCGACCCGGCAAGTGGATTTGCCTACAAAGGGGTACCGAACGCCGGAAATCCGTTGACACCCCTCTCAAGACCTGCTATTAACAGGCGGTTCTTCTCCTTCAAAAGGAAGGTTTCCAGACAATGGCCGCGAAATTCTCGTCCGATCAAAAGCGAACAATCGCTACGCTGAGCACTGCCATCGCGATACGCATGCTCGGGATTTTCCTCGTGCTTCCCATTTTCACACTGTACGGGGAGCAGTTCACCAACTCAAAACCGCTGATCGGCCTTGCCTTCGGCAGTTACGGGCTGACCAATGCCCTGCTCCAGATCCCGTTCGGTCGGCTGTCCGACCGATTCGGGCGGAAACCGCTCCTGCTCATCGGCCTCACCCTTCACAGCGTCGGCTCGATACTGTGCGCCATCCCCCCTAACATCTTCGCCCTCATCGCCGCTCGTCTGATCCAGGGAGCTGGAGCCATCAGCTCCGTGGCCTTCGCCCTGGTGGCCGATTCGGTCGATGAGAAAAACCGCGCCACCGCGATGGCTTTTCTTGGGATCCCCATTGGCCTCTCCTTCGTCGGCGGAATCCTGGCGGGACCGGCGATCGCCAGCATCAGCGGCTACGCCTCGCTCTTTTGGCTCTCCGGTCTTCTGAGCGTGGTCGCCTCCATCTACCTGGCGCTTGCCGTAAAGGAGCCTGAGAGGGAGAGGTTACAGGCCGAGGCCTCCGTCCACCGGCCATCAGTCGCTTCGGTCTTCAAGATCGGCGACGTCGTGAGATTGGACGTCTGTGGGTTTCTCATGTCCTACTTCATGAGCAGCTTCTTCTTTCACTTTCCCTTGCTGGCTCGACAGTACCTCCCGCTGCGAAGCTACTATCTTCTCCTGGGCCCGATGCTCCTTGCGGCCGCGGTGGTGATGTTTGCGGCCTCAGGGGCAGCCGACCGGGGCTGGGCGAAATCGACTGGGGTGACGGCCTTTGTTCTCCTTTCGATCAGCGCGTGGCTCCTCTTTCGGGGCGCTGACGTTGGGCTCCAAGCCCATCCCCTCCTCGCCCTCACCATTGCAGGCATGCTCTTCTTTTCTGGCTTCTCCAGCCTTGAGCCGATCCTCCCCAGCCTCATAACCAAAGCGTCCCCAAAGACCGTGTATGGGACAGCACTGGGGACCTACAATTCTCTGCAATTCCTCGGCAGCTTTGCAGGCGGCGCCGCGGCAGGGATTCTCGGAGCCCTCGGGAATCAGTTCGTGATGGCTGGGCTGTTGGTTGCCGCAACTGCCGGCGTCGTGTTGATGGCCCAGGTCAAGGCCCATAAGCAACACGACCAGCCGACCGCCACATGAGACGGCGATCCTTCCTGCCACTGGCTTCCTCTGAATCTACACCCCACGGATGAACTTGCGGACAGCGATGTTGACCTGCCCCGGGGATTCGAGAGGAAGCATGTGGCCAGCTTTCTCGATCAGGAAGAATGTGGATCCCGGTATCTCTCTGTGCAGTCGCTCGGAGTAGCGAACGGGCGTAATCAGGTCGGCACCGCCACAAAGAATCAGGGTTGGGAGATTGATCTGTCCGAGCCGACCCCTGAAGTCGAAGTTCCGGCTGGCGGTGAAATCGCCCAACACGATCTCCAGGCTGCAACGTCGAACATCATCCCGCGCAATGGCCAGCGCCTCATTCGAAACCAGTTCCGAGAAGAACATCCCTTTGAATTTGTGAGGAAGGGTGGCAATAGCCCACAGCAGCACATCTGGCGTCAGGGCCAGCGCGTCGAGGTGGGCCGCGGTCGCGAGAAGGACCAGCCCCTTCAGGAGTTCAGGGTGTTTCAGCGCAACATCGAGCGCAACAGCTCCCCCCAATGAATGTCCCACCAGGAAGACCTTCCGCGTGCCGATTCTCTGCAGCACGCCTCTGACCGTAGCGGCGTACCGTTCGACAGAGGGATCGCCTACCGGTTCGGAGGTGCCGTGGCCCGGAAGATCCGGCGCCACCACCTCGAACTCGCGCGAGAGGCCATCCACTTGATACCGCCAGGAGTCAGCGCTGCAGCCGCTGCCGTGAATCAGGACAAGCCGCTCACGCCGAAGCGGCCATCGGCTGCCCGTGTGGACCAGGCCAACGGCTAAGCCGTCGATCTTGAGAGATTTCCGCTGAAGTCGCTTCGGCGGCGGGCTTGACATTGCGAGACGGAGTTACCGTGGGAAAGCGATGAAGCTGACCAGGGGGCGCGCCCCAATGGCGAGTGCGAACAGACTGAAGCAGGGATCGTTTCGCTGATGACCGGACGAACCGGGACGGCGGTTAAAGCCAATAGTGCGGCTCGGAGCTGAGAGGAATCGCATCGCGTCGAGTCGGGAGGCACCTACTGAATCGCGGAGGTCATTCCATGATTGCCACGAGGCCCCCTCAAGATGCCAAGGCCTTGGCCAAGCCCTCTTGATCGAAGCCAACGATCCGCTCACCGCCAATCACAGTGACAGGGATGCTGTTGAATCCCATCTTCTTCAACTCGTCGAGCGCCACCGGATCCTCGCGGACGTTTTTTTCGGTAAAAGGAACCTGCCTTTGGGAAAGCCACGCTTTCACCTGGTAGCAAGACCCTCACCCGGTGCCGCTATAGACTGTCACTTCTTTTGACATCTGCAGTATCCTCCTCGGTGGTAGAAACCTTACAGAAACAACGGCAGTGTACTGAGCGTCGGAGGGAATATCAAGCCAACAAGGGAACCGTGCCCCTTGAATCCTGAATAGACTAGGAAACGAACCCCTCTTCGCTTTCTTCCTTGACTGCCTGACGAATTCCCCGGCTCGTGTGGATATAACAGGCGCGACACACGCTCCGAACGGTATCCGACGAAGGTCCCTCCGCCAGGAGATACGTTTCAGAGAGCTTCATCGCCTTCCCGCAGATAACGCAACGACGGAGAGTTTCCTTGATTGTCACCTCAGACAGTTCTCCGATCTGTGCCATTAGCCCGCCTCACACATGTCCCGGCCTCCTGTGGGCCCCTTGATAGACAGCTTAACCGAACTGTCCGATTCCGTCAACGGCGATGACTGTCCGCCGCAAGGAAACCGTTGCATCAGGGTCCTAACTCGTCTACAATAGCCCTAGCGATTTATCATTTTGAGGCTGCTTGGAAATCACCATTCTTGCCGCAAACGAGCTTTCCATGCAGGAGTTGGATGGGCCGAGGCGAGACTAACGAGGGGGAATTCGCTTGACAACATCCTCTTCGCTCGCTTTAGTGGTCCCCGCTAGTTTGCCGAAATACGTGGGGCTGTGGCGCAGTTGGGAGCGCGCGTGACTGGCAGTCACGAGGCCACGGGTTCGAATCCCGTCAGCTCCACCATTAAACTCCAGATCGTTATCTCCCGGCGCACTCCTTCCGATATCAACTAACCCTAGTCTGTCAGCCACTTCCCGATCCGCCCTCAGGCC
>JBGPUH010000016.1:0-17904 GCA_041491025.1 Methylomirabilis sp. (SeqCode) | reverse complement strand
CCAGCGCACCTGGACCAGGTAGGCCCGACAGGCCTCCTCGGAGGCAAGCTGCCGTTCGAATTCCAGAAGCGTGCGCGGATAGTCGTCCACGCCTGCAGATACTACAGCTTGGGGTCACTTGAGTCAACTAGATAGGCCTTTATCCTTAATTTCGCTCATGCCAAGTCGGTCACTCCGACCAGAAAAGAGACAAGAAGCTGACTCCTAGAAGCGGACCTCAAGCAAAGTCCCGGGCTCGCTGACCGTGGGCTGTGGACGCGGAACCGGCAGGAAAAAGGTCGTCGTCTCGTAGGCACCTCGAAGGGTCTGCTGCAGGGCCTGGTTCGTTCCCTCGAGGCTGCCGACAAACAAACCGGTCGCAGGTCCATGTTCGGCGGTTTCGGCTGTGAGGGTATGGAAGAATGCCGTCCATCCGGTTGTGAGGTCTCGCACCCCGTCGCGGAGACGGTCTCCTGGTGTCGCACTAGGCTCGCCCGCGAAGGCCACCGTGGCGGTGGACAGGACAGCGACGAACGTGACCGTGCGAACCCATCGGAGGTGGTGGTGTTCCTTGAGGGCAACACGCCGACCGACCGCCACAGCCGGGGGCATGAGTGCAAGAATCCACGGGAATAGCAATAGTCCGGTCATGATCCACCAATAGATTCGCATCGCCTTCCTCCTTACCGCTCGCCCGTGATGTGCGTCGGGAACAGCGCGGTGAGCCTGTTCGGCCTCCCGATCGCGAGACCTCGCGCCAACAGAATGGCGAGGACCACCAGCGTGCCCCCTGGCACGACCAGCTCGATCCACAGGAGCTTCGCCGCCTGCTTCGCCAGGTTGACCAACTTCTGTTTCATGGTGGGTTCCTCCTCGCCAACTCCCTAACACGTCCCGCTTCTCTTCCTGATAAAAGCAGGCGATGTGCCAACTAGTCTGACGATTCTAACAGATTGAAAATAAAGAACTTCTAAGAACTCAAGTCGGTGGGAAAGAGGTGAATGTGCGGATCTACTCGCAGAAGGATGTGGATTTCCCAACACGATGTTCAGAAACCCACAGTCGGGGAGTGTAATGCGCCCAACGCTTCTTTCCACCAATTCCCAAACCGTCATTCCCGCGAAGGCGGGAATCCAGCCCAAAGAGACTGGATCCCGGGTCAGGCCCGGAATGGCAACTACAGGAAAGAGACGTTCGATGCACTACGCGAGGTGTCGAGGCCGTAGCGCTTGTGAGACGGGTGTAGAACTTAGCCGAAGACCGTTAGGCCGCCGTGGCGGGACGACGGGACGTGATGATTCTCGCTATTTCGCGACTCGAGGCTCCCAGCGCCAGCAGGGTTCGAATGAGCAGGTCCAGCGACACAGAGGGATCACCGGCTTCCATCTTGGCGACCCTGGATTGGCTAGACTTCACAACTCTTGCCAGATCCCCCTGGGTGAACTGGCGCCGAACTCTCCACTCACGCAGCCTTGACGCGAGCTTAATCTTGAGTTCGACATACGCGGCTTCTTCGGGTGAGAGGTTGAGAAACTCTGCGGTGCTCCCGATCCTCCAACCCTTGGCTTCAAGCCGCTTCCGCTTCGATTCACGCATTGTCATACCTCCTCAGGCGCTGTCTGCACGTCCCGATCACTGAAGAAACCCAGCCTCGAGCCTGGCCGTGGGCGAGAATGGCGGAGTTTTGACCTCCCCGTGGAGCCAGACGAGCGGCCTGTCCATAGCAGTCATACACTCGGAGTATATGTCACATCCGACATATCGTCAAGTAGGTCTTTCTGCCAATGGTCCAACTGCCCCATCGAGCTGGCCGTCGGTCCAGGCGCGGCCCTGGCATTTCATCTCCGGCTGCACCCGCCCCTTAACGGCAAGACCCCGGCGGAGCGGTTCTGTGAGCTTCGGATTTCTGTCCGTCAGCCTGTAGGGAGAACTACTTGAGTGTTCAGAAAGAACAGAAGTCCTTAGTCCGGCAGATGCACTGACCTTGGCCCTCGATTCGCTGCAACCATAGCGGGATTATGCTGATCAGTGTTTGTCGGCAACGGCGAATTCCGGAAACCTTGACAAGTCGTCGGAAACCAAAGAGAATTGCCACAGTCGTTAGGAGTTTGAGGAGCGGGATATGCTGACCTGTACATTCAATGGTTGGGCGGATAACGAGCTTGGAGTTTAGGCGGGATGGATTCGCACATATCTGAGTTCTCGTACGGCTACGCTCTGACAAGCGAGTTGATCGCGTTGTTCTCGCTAAAGCCAGTGGGGGCTCCGGAGTTTGCCACCCAGAGCGCCGAAGGCAAGAAAGGCGGCGGCTGGGACGTCAAGTTGCCAGGGGTCCCTGTGTACTTGCAGTTCAAGCGTGCCGCTCGCATGGTTCGCCGCAGCGCGCAGGAGGCTGGCGTCTTCAAGAGCCTTCCCTTCTTCAGGATGTACTTGCACCGCCGGGACCAGTCGGACCAGCATCAGCTCCTTCTGGATCTTGAGTCGGAAGGCAACATCGTGGCATACACGGCGCCGGGATTCAGTAAGCCAGATGAACTGAACGAGGCGTATTCATCGGATCGCGTCGCTGCGCGCTCGATCTTCGTCCGTCCATCCGTAATCGGGCCACTTGTTGATGATGATCGGCACTGGGTCGCGTTTCAGACAGATCCACAGGTCGCAGTCCGTTGCTCAGAGCCTCGGCCGATAGATTCAGAGCACCCGGAAGTCCTCTTTCGGCGGCAGACGGCTGTCGAGGTGAACCGCCAACGCAGGAGGCCGCGGCCCGCGTCGTATGGAGCGCTCGCGGAAGAATTGCTCGCCACTTACGAGCGACGGCGGCCCACATCGATCGAACGTCACCGGGTCGCGGATATTCGAGAACTGCGGGAGCGCCGTGACGCTCCGGACTTCGCACGCCTTGTCGCCCGAACGCTTTTCCAGTGCGAACTTCTTTTTGTGCCGGTCGCGTAGATAAGGGGAGCTTCGATGCCGACACCGCCCAACCCCATGCTTGAGCGGGCCGTTGGCTCGCGTTCGCTCGCCGCGGCCGCTCAGCGTGACCGTTGGGCTGCCGCAGACCGTCTTCGCCATCCCTGGGGCGTGGATCGACATCCCTGGCGCCGGCTGTTAGATTCTTCTATACTAATGATCTGCATCCTTGTTCAGAAACTTGTCGGCTATTAGGAAGAGAGGACATGCCAGACCCGAGACATCTCCGGAACGCTCCTATAACCGAGGCCATTATCGATTTCCGAGTGAAGACCCGGACGGCATTTCGACCGGAGGAGTTTGCAGGTTTAAGGCCGCGCCTCACCGAGCGCTTCCCGAATGTGGATGAACGTCGTGGTCTCCAGACAACCTTCGACATGCTCGAGAAGCAAGGCCAGCCACCAGTTGTGAAGGACCTAGGCCTTCAGGGCTACTTTTTCAAAACCTCCGACAAGAAAACCATCGCGCAGTTTAGAGTGGACGGGTTTACGTTTAATCGGCTCCACCCATACACCAGTTGGGAGGAACTATTCCCTCAAGCAATGGACCTCTGGCGACTCTACGCCAGTGTCTCTAAGCCAGACGCAATCATGCGGCTTGCAGTTCGGTACATTAATCGCATCGTGCTTCCTGCAGGCCCTATCGCCTTTGAAACATATCTAAGGGCTGCACCGGTCATTCCACCAGAGTTACCACAGTACATTAGCGGCTTTTTGACAAGAGTAACCATCCATGACCCAAAGACGGATATCGCCGCCCACGTCGCCCAAGCCCTAGAGGCGAGCCCACCAGGGAATCAATTGGCTGTTATTCTGGACATCGACGCCTACAAGCAGAGCGAGTTTTCCACAGATGATCCCGCTATTGAGCAGGCATTTGACCAGCTGAGAGCCTTCAAGAACCTAATCTTCTTCAACAGCTTGACTGACGAGACGTTAAGGAGGTTTGAATGAGTCTTGCAGCTACGCTTCCCATAACAGCCTTCGCTGGCACCCCGTGGGCCGATCGAGCGCTTAGTGACGAAGCGCGGATTGTTCGCAGGCTAATCAACGCCGCATCGGAGTTCTCTGGCTTTGTAGCGGTTGGGCAGGCGAAACGCGCAGCTCAGGAAGCTCTCGCCGCAGCATACCCAGCAGCTCGGGCCGATGGTTGGGATGGCGCAGGCTCCGCAAGGGTTGAGCCAAGTACCTACGTGTACGCGGACCAGTTCTTACGGCTCCTTCCAAGCAGCGCTTCTCTCCCCGACATTACTGTTGATAACGATGGCGAGATCATCTTCGAGTGGGATCAGGGACGTCGGCAGGTCTTTTCCGTCAGTGTCGGTAGGGATGGGACGTTAACGTTCGCCGGCCTATTCGGCCATACGAAGATCCATGGCACAGAACATCTTCGCGAAGCTTTACCGTCGGTTATATCGGCTTGTCTTGAGCGTCTCTCTGCATCGCCTGGCTCCTGATCCCGCGCCCAGCGAAGTAACGAGCCGCTACATTCGACAAACCGGGCATTACACCGCTTCGACTGGTCGGGTGAAGCCGGGGGCGTTCCACCCGACCGCTAGTGACCACAAGACTTCAGTGTTTCGCGTGCAGGGACTCACGGAGCGCCAAATCTGGAGCTTGGGAGACGTGTACGTCGCTCTTCCGTCGGGCAACGGACTTCGCGCCCGAGCTGAACTTTCGGTCGAACAGATTGCGGGCGTCGGTCTCCGAGTCGAGTCCGCGGAACCACCCCCGCGACATGCCAACATAGTTGACTGGCCGGGAGAGAAGCACGAGTGGATGTCCCGGGCACAGGAGCTGGCAGCGGTGGCGACCCTTCGTCTGCGATTCACGCAGACGGCAGCCTAACACGGCGTCGGAGTGTGCTGGCCGGGAAGCCGCTTGCTTCTTGAACCCGCCGTTGGCCACACGCCGCTCAGTCACCATGCGTTAGACGCCTGCACAACACCACTTTCGTACCCCGACGGCCCGATAGGAATCACCTTCATGGCCAAGGCAAGGGCGAAAAGCTGAAGGGGGACCAGCGCCGGCGCTACGGCGTCCTGCCGGCTGGCAACACCAAATTCGTCTGGGGGCAGAAAGCGATCGAGTAGAAGGGTAATTGATGCAGACAGGCCGGAATGAAGCGTTCTCTCGCATTCTGATCGACAAGGCGCTCGAGTATAGCGACTGGAACCTGCTGGATCCGCTGCAAGTCCAGTTTGAGTTCCACAACGCAAGCGGGCGAGCGGATTACCTGCTCAAGGACAGCCTTGGGCGAGTGCTATGCGTGCTTGAGGCGAAGCGCGAGGACCTCGACCCATACGACGCCAAGGAACAGGCCCGAGGCTACGCAGAGAACCTCAACGCGCCATTCGTCATCCTCTCGAACGGCCGCGAACACTGGTTCTGGAACTACGAGCGGGCCGACCAGCGCGACGCTTACCGCATTGAGCGTCTGCCATCGCGCGAGGACCTTGAGCGGGTTCGGTTGAAGAATCTCCAGCCCCCGCGGCCGTTGCAGACTGAGGTCATTCGCCCCGAATACCTGCGACATCTGCGCCCGGACCTGATCCTTCGCGGCTACCAGATTCGCGCGATGGACGAGATCGCCAGGGGCTACGATGAGACCGGCCGGCGCAAGTTCCTCCTCGAAATGGCCACCGGAACGGGCAAGACGCTGCTCTGCGCCGCGTTGATCCGCCGCTTTCTACTCACCCGCAACGCCGAGCGCGTCCTGTTCATCGTGGACCGCATCGAACTGGCCAAGCAGACCATGGAGGAATTCAACGTCGTCCTCGGCGAGTTCAAGCCGGTGATCTACAAGACGGCCCGCCGCACCGGGGAGCTGCTCGGTTCCTCGGTTGTGGTAGCGACCATCCAGTCCCTCATGATGGGTCGCCGCTACCGCGAGGAGTTCACGCCCTTCTACTTCGATCTCGTCATCAACGACGAGGCCCATCGCTCCATCTACGGCGACGCGCGCGAGGTGGTGCAGTTCTTCCAGGCTACGCGCATCGGCCTCACCGCGACGCCGAAGGCCTACCTGAAGAACGTTAATGTCGAGCAACTCGCCGAAGAAAGCCCGAAGGCGTTGGAGGCGCGCCAGCTCCGCGATACCTACCACTACTTCGGCTGCGAACCAGGCGAGCCCACATTCCGCTACGACATCATCGATGCGGTCCAAGACCCCGAAGGCCCCTTCCTCTGCCTGCCGAAGATCATTGATTGCCGCTCGGACATCACCACGCA
This sequence comes from Methylomirabilis sp. (SeqCode), assembly GCA_041491025.1. Classification (GTDB taxonomy): domain Bacteria; phylum Methylomirabilota; class Methylomirabilia; order Methylomirabilales; family Methylomirabilaceae; genus Methylomirabilis. Next base: position 11,725 of record JBGPUH010000016.1, on the reverse strand, counting down.
GGCGCTTCAGGAGGCCGGCTGGGCCGTCGTCATCAACGAGCAAGAGGAGAACTTCAAGATTCAGGATCTGGAACGGAAGATCTTTACCCCGCATCGCAACCGCGTTATGTGCGATGCGTTCCTGCGCGAGGCCCAGCGTGATCCGACGGGGGAGATCGGCAAGGCCATCGTCTTCGCGGTCAACCAGACCCACGCTACCGCGCTCACCAAGATCCTGAACGAGATCAGGCCGGGGATTGCCCTCACCATCACCTCGCGCATCCCCGAGGCCTCGTCGCTGGCGAAAGAGTTCCGCGATGGCAAGCGCAAAGAACGTATCGCAGTGTCGGTGGACATGCTTTCCACCGGCTACAACTGCCGTGACCTACTCAACGTGGTGCTAATGCGCCCGATCTTTTCGCCCACGGAGTACATCCAGATCAAGGGGCGTGGCACACGCCGCTTCACGTTCGTCGTGGGCAATACCGAGTATCAGAAGAGCTACTTCTTCCTTCTCGATTTCTGTGCTGTCGCCGAATTCTTCGAGGAGCGATACGACTACTCCGCGCCGCTGAAGGTCCCGCGCCCGCACGGCAGCCGCGGAGCACCGGTCCGCTACGAACCGGAGGAAGGCGGCGGCGCTAGCGCGCGTGATGGGGAATCACCTTATGGTGCGGACAGAGGCCAGGACCGCCAGCGCGAGATTCCCGTCTGGGAGGGCACCGACCGCATTGTCAGCCAAGAGATCCGCATCGTGGGACCGCACGGTGAGAAAGTGGACGTGATGACCTTCCGCGGCTCGTTCGAGCGCGACCTGAGGGAGTTCGCCGAAACCAATCCTGATCTGCAGGAGGCCGTGGAGACCGAAGACGACGACGCGATCGAAACCATCGTGCAAGAGCGCTTCTACCATCGCCCGGAAATGTTCTACGCTCCAGACAAGCTCATCGTATCCTACGGTGTGCCGGCCCCGACCCCCGCGTTCGTTTACAACGCCCTCGGAAAGCGCCCGCTCCCCACGAAGGACAAAGTGGTGTCGGACACAGTGGACTCCATCGCCGCCCGCTTTAACCTGCGCTACAACGACCAGAAGTGGCTGAACGCCACCGCCGAGCTGGTGAGCGAAGACAGTCAGGCCCTTTCCGATTTTCTCGCAGGACGCTACAACCGGCTGTTTGAGCGCAGCCAGTTCCGCACCTTGGGCGGACTCCAGGCCCTGACCAGCCTCCACGAGCGCGACCAAGTCTTCGAAGCCCTGCGACAATCGTCCCTTGTCCAGTGCTCACGTCACGCCCTGAAGACAGCGTCTTGAGGTAGCCATGCGCACACCCGAAACCCAACGCGACTTCGTCACTCAACTAAGCCAGAGCCCCGGATCCAACTTCTTCTCGTCCGGCCTCCGCCAGAAGGTGGACCAGCTCATGAACATCCTCTGGGCCGGAGGGGTGAACAACCCGATGGATTCCATCGAGCAGCTTTCCTACCTCTTTTTCCTGCGGCTGCTCTCCGAGCGCGACGAGCAAGCCGCGCTCATCGAAAAGAATTACACGCGCATCTTCTCCGGGCAGTGGGCGCGCTATGCTTGGGGCAACTTCGTCACGCTGACCGGCAACGAGCTGTTCGATACCCTGCGCGGCGCAATCGAAAAGCTCCACGAGCTGCCCCGACTCACCCGCACGGGGCAGGAGCTGTTCCGCAACGCCACGCTCAAAATCTACGACCGCCCCACACTGCGCGCCGTGGTTCAGGTCATCGCGGAGATGGACCTTGCGCCCCACGAAGGGCATGACCTGAAGGGGGACATGTACGAATACCTTCTGAGCAAGCTCTCCCAGTCCGGCACCAACGGTCAATTCCGAACGCCGCGCCACATTATCGACCTCATCGTTGCGCTGGTGGACCCTCAACCGGGCAGGCGGATCTGCGACCCCGCCTGCGGCACTGCCGGCTTCCTGATCTCTACCTACCGCCACATCTTGCGACAACATACCAAGCCCCCCGACCTCGCTCGCGGCATCGTGGACGGCAGCCAGCTAAAGCCCAAGCAGTGGGAGTTCCTCGAGCAGCAAGCGTTCACGGGCTTCGACAACGACGCCAACATGGTGAAGATCGCCATTCTCAACCTCTACCTGCACCAGCTCGAACGTGCCCGCATTGAGCATCACAACCCGCTCACCGCCACGCAGGGAGGCCAGTATCCCGGCCCGCGCTATGACGTCATCCTCGCCAATCCGCCCTTCGCCGGCCGCGTGCAGAAAGAGAGCATCCTCGCCGACATCGGCCTCGATACCCGCGACACCGAACTGCTCTTCCTCAAGTGGTTCTTCGACCACCTCACCGACAACGGCCGCGCTGGCGTCATCGTGCCCAATGGGGTTCTGTTCGGTTCCGGCAAGGCCGACCGCAAGGTTCGCGAGATGCTCATGACCACCTGCGACCTGCAAGCCGTCATCGCGTTGCCTTCGGGAGTGTTTAAGCCCTACTCCGGCGTGGGCACCGCCATCTTCATTTTTCAAAGAGGCAAGCGGACCGAGTCGGTTTGGTTCTACGAACTCACGGCCGACGGCTTTTCGCTGGACGACAAGCGCACGCCTATCGAAGCGAATGACATCCCGGACATCCTCGCAAAGTGGCCGGGCTGCGAGGAAGGACCGAACAGCTTCCGCGTGCCGGTCGAGAAGATCCGAGAGAACAACTGGCAGCTCATGCCGGGACGCTATAAGCCTGTCCGGCTCGACGCGGTGAAGCATGACGCGCCAGCGGACATTCTGGCGAATGTAATCCACATGGAGGACGAGATTGCCAAGCGGGCAAAGGCGCTCATAAGGAAGCTCAAGGCGCGATGAGCAGGTGGCCTAAGCATCGTCTCGGAGATATCCTTACGTTAGAGTACGGGAAAGCCCTTCCCGAGACGCACCGCGACAGCAGCGGTCCGTGCGTCGTTGCCGGTTCCAACGGTCCACAAGGGTTCCACTCACAATCGTTGACCAAGGCACCTGCCATCGTTATTGGGCGCAAGGGTTCTGCTGGTCAGGTCAATTGGTTCGATCAAGACGTATGGCCAATCGATACTACTTACTTCGTCGTCCCAAGGACGACACTGGACTATCGATGGCTATACTACTGTCTTCGCGCAGTCAGACTTTCGGAGCTGGCCACAGCAACGGGTGTGCCTGGTCTCAATCGCAATGACGTTTACGACCTAACGGTAGCCATCCCGCCCCTTCCCAGGCAGGAGCGGATCGTGCGGATTCTAGACGAGGCGGAAGCATTGCGCCGCCTCCGCGCCCAGGCAGACCAGCGGACAGCTAATCTCGTTCCAAACCTTTTCCGAGAGATGCTGGGAGATCCAGCGAGCAACCCAAAGCGTTGGCCAACAAAAACACTTCGAGATATTTCCGAGAAGTTCTCAGATGGTCCGTTTGGCTCGAACCTGAAGTCTGAACACTACACCCAAGAAGGCGTCCGGGTAATCCGTCTTCAGAACATCGGTGTCGGTGTGCTGATTGATAAGGACAGATCTTTCATAGCGCGGGAGCACTTCAAGCAACTGAAGAAGCACGAATGTCTTCCTGGGGACGTGATTGTGGGAACCTTGGGCGACCCCAACCTTCGCGCCTGCGTCTTGCCGTCGGAGATAGGACGCGCGCTCAACAAAGCTGACTGCGTCCAGATTCGACCCAATCCCGAGGAGGCGACCGCTGAATACGTGTGTTGGCTGCTAAACCTTCCGAGCACACTCTCGATGGCCTCGGGGATGATTGTCGGCCAAACGCGTTCACGGATAAGCATGGGAAGGCTTGCTCAACTTGTTGTTCCAGTGCCTCCGATACGCCTGCAGCGCCAATTCGCCGCCTGTGTGTCAGAAATCCAGGCGTTGGAGACGGCGCAAGCCACCAGCCGTCAGCGACTCGACGACCTGTTCCAGTCGCTCCTGCACCGCGCCTTTCAGGGGGAACTACGAGCCGCAGCCTGCGCCACGCCTGGGAATGCACCGCGGCGGAACTCTGGGAGCCGCTCGCCGACTACTCCGCCAAGGGCACCGTTGCGCCCCAGGACCTCTTCAGTGACCTCTTCGCCGCCGTGGACGAGTTCCTTTCCCCGCGCCCAACCGACACCGAGCTCGAAGAGGCCCGCAACGACCCCGACAAGGCGCGGCGGCGCTTCCTTGCCCTGAAGGGCACCGACTTCGCCAGCGAGTCTGCCATCGTGCGCTTCCTCGAAGAGGCACACGACGTCATTGCCGAATACGAGGTCCCAGGTTTCGAGGACCCATACCGCCGTCTCCTGCGCGACGCGCTCCGCAAGTTCAACCTGCGCTATCGCCTAGAGGAACCGTTCCACCTCCGTTTCCTGCTGCCGGGCTCGTTCTCGAATCTCTATGCCGACCTTCAGCGGCTGAACGCGAGCGATCCGCATCTTCTTAGCCTCTGGCAAGACTACGAGCACGCCTTCGACCAGTATTCGCGTACGTGTCAGGAGCGCGATCTTAAGGCGTGCATCGCCTACGCGAGCAAGTATGTGGAAGGGCTGGCCGGATCCACTTGCGGTGCGGCCGACTCGCTGGGCAACGTGTGCAAGCAGATTAAGGACTGGCCGCATGGAGCAATTCGTGAGTGCTTGAGTAAACTCCACGGCTTCTGCTCGGACTATCCGGGGATAAGGCACGCAGGAAACCCTGCCGGCCAACTGCGCGCCCTGCAGAAGCGCGATTCCGTGGTGATCTCGGTGCTGCTTCTCGCCTTCACCGGTTACCTCTCGCCGCAAGTGGATGAACGGGTTGTTCTCGGAGTCTGATCGTCTCGGATGAATGCCTCGTCGAAGGACGCGCATGGCCCCGTGTCTTGGTCAAACGCATCCTGCGTAAGTACGGCTACCCGCCGGACAAGCAGGAGAAGGCGACCCAGACAGTGCTTGAACAGGCTGAGGTGCTTTCACAGGGGTGGGCAGCAGCGTGAGAAAGGGCGTGCCTGAGCGGCCGATGAAGATGAGACTGACAGTCGCCTTCGTTGCCCGCAGTTTATCGTCGAATCGTTACGCGGCGATCACTCCGCCTGTGCCGCGTTTCATTCCGTCCTCCCGGTCGATAGCGGTTGAGGGGTTCGCGGGTCCAAAGCCCGCTGTAAGGGCCGGGCGTTCTCCTCCATGACGGCCGACCTACGATTCCTTAGAGCGTCGTGAGGTCGATGACGAAGCGGTAGCGCACGTCGCCTTTGATCATGCGCTCGTAGGCCTCGTTGATGTTCTTCATCGGGATCACCTCGACGTCTGCCAGCACGTTCTTCTTGGCGCAGAAATCCAGCATCTCCTGCGTTTCCTGAATACCGCCGATCAAGGAGCCTGCCAGGGTGCGGCGGTGGAGAATAAGCGTGGGGGCGCTGACCTCCAGCGGCTTGGGGGACGCGCCCACCAGCACCAGGGTCCCCTCGGTTCTCAGGAGGTTGAGCTGCGCGTTGAGGTCGTGCGGGGCCGAGACCGTGTCGATGATGAGGTCGAAGCGGCCCACCAGCTTCGCCGTTGCCGCCGCGTCCGAGGTCAGCGCGAACTCGTGCGCGCCCAGGCGGATGGCGTCGGCCTGCTTGGATCTGGAGCCGCTCAGCACCGTGACCTCGGCCCCCATCGCCGCCGCGATCTTCACCGCCATGTGCCCGAGTCCCCCCAGGCCCAGCACGCCCACGCGGTGGCCCGTGCCGGTCTTCCAGCGCTTCAGCGGCGAATAGGTCGTGATCCCCGCGCACAAGAGCGGCGCCACGCGGTCGGGCGGCAGCTTGGGCGAGACCGTTAGCGTGAAGCGCTCGTCTACGACGATCTGCGATGAGTACCCGCCGAAGGTCGGCGTCTTCCGGTCCTGCTCGGTGCCGTTATACGTGAGCGAGACGTGATTCTGGCAGTGTTGTTCCAGCCCCTTCTGGCAGGTCGGGCAGGTGCGGCATGAGTCCACCATGCACCCGACCCCGGCCACGTCGCCCGCCTTCAGCTTCGTGACCTTGCTCCCGACCTTGATCACGCGCCCCACGATCTCGTGTCCCGGCACCATCGGATAGATCGATCCGCCCCACTCGTCCCGCACCTGATGGATGTCGGAGTGGCACACGCCGCAATACGCGATCTCGATCTGGACGTCGCGGTCGCCCGGCTCGCGCCGCGAGAACGAAAAGGGGGCTAACGGCGACGTCGGGCCCTGTACGGCATAACCACGGACTTCGGACATAGGAAATTCCCCCTCACCCTCGCCCTCTCCCCCACACAGGGGAGAGGGGAAAATTATTAGGGTACCCCTGTGACTCAATCGGACCTGGGGACGCGACGTGTCACGTTCTCTTCCGCCAGGGCGGATGGTGAGGTCCGTCGCGGCACAACGAGCTTCGCGATCAGCACCTGCACGATCTCTCCGAACTGATTGACGGTTTCGCCGCGGATGGTTGCCATGCCGCGGTCCGGACGGGATCGTGACGGTCTCAGTTCGAGGATTTGGCTCTCGACATGAAGGGTAGCGCCGGGTCGCGTCGGCTTTGGCCAGGCGATTTCTCCGCCGACTCCAACAATCCCGCCGGCAATCGGCAATCCTTCCACCAAGAGCCGCATGGAGATTGCCGCCGTGTGCCAGCCGCTCGCCACCAACTCTTCGAACAGCGTATCCTTCGCAGCCCCGGCATCGAGATGAAAAGGTTGTGGGTCGAACTGCTTCGCAAACGCCTTGATCTGCTCTTCGTCGATCAGGTGCGTGCCGCTAATAAATCGTTGTCCAACGTGCAGGTCGTCGAGGTAGAGGAACTCTTTCTTGGTTGGTTGATCAGGGTTCGCCATTATGAGCCACTCCTGCAATCTCGCCCTTCACGATGGTCACTCGCCGCAGTTGGGAATGCGTCCCCGTGTCTGCGGCGAACCCTCAGCGCGTCGCCGTCGCCGCCAAGTCCCCCAGTTTTTGATCGAGCGACGAAGCCACCTGGGCAATCCGGTCATCGCCGAATTGCCCAAACAGCGACGATGGCCGATCGTATTCCACGCAGGCCTTGCCCTCGTCGTCCTCATACAGCAACACCCGCAACGGCGCATAGAGGCTCGCGCCGATGGCATGCTGCGTCATTTGGATGGCGTACAGAGGGTTGCCGACAACGTACTGCAACGCCTTGCGCGTGAGACCGGCGACCCTTAGAAGCGTTCCGTGGTCGTATATTGCGAATACCATCAAGCCACTCGGGCCAGCCATCGCCTCGATCCTGGTCCTGGCGGTCTCGGCGTTCTCGCCCGCAGCCAACGATGTGTACGCGTCTGCGTCGAATCTGCCGAGTTGCCGCTCGAAGTCGGTCCTGACTTGGTCGAACGGCTTCGCTGTGGTCAGGCGAATGTGATCGACGACGAAGCGGGTGTTGTTCACGGGGTACTGTGGGCTAGATTTCATGATTCATCTCCTTATGCCCCTATGTGAGTTGTCGCGGTGCCTGCCGACGTTCAGGCTGCGCCGGCGATCAATGCGACCTTGCCCGTGAGTGTCTTCGTCATAGTATCACTGTGCATTGGTAATGATGTGTTTTTGTGAACGTAGCAGAGCGCCGCAAGCTCGTCAATGAAGCGCCTCAGTAGTTCTCGCGATGCGAATTCCCCCTCACCCGTGCCCTCTCCCCCACCCTGGGGGAGAGGGGAAATTTGCGATGACATGCGGGGCTTCATCGAGTGCGGTCCTCTGGACACGCGGCTGGGGGAACGTGGAGTCGGCGGATCCTGTCGTCGAGGCACCGACTGAGGGCCGCCAGGGGGGTTCGCGGAATTCGCATCACCGCCTCCAGTTCCACCGGAGACAACCTGAGCCCGAAGAGGAAGCAGGCGCGGTGGGGGTCCTCGAAGAACTGGCGGCGGAACCCCTCGTCGGTGAGGAGCTTGCCCAGAACCTGCTCGACGGCGCACTGGCTCATGGCACCCTCATTTCAGCGCCGCCCACATCGCGAAGGCGGTCCTTCATGTCAGTTCTGTCCGTGATTGACGCCCATGCTATGAAGGAGGTCATCTCGCATGGTTCGCATCGCTTTCGGGCTCATCATGAGAAAATGTCGAACCGCATAGCCGCATGTCCGACAGCGCTTGTAGATGAACAGCCAGCTTCCGTCCTCCTCCACGTCCCCAACCTGTTCCATGCCCGAGGAGCAGCATTCACTCGGATGCGTCGGGGAGATGATCCGATCAGGGTAGGCATTGAGCGTCCCTCGTCGCTCGTCGTACTCCACGATGCTTACCATGGCTTGCCTTCCGTTCTTAGCGTGATTCTGATCAATGCGTTTCGAGAGACTGTTCATGGTTGTCTGCTCCCTTCGTGTCTCACTCTGAAGTCGCAAACAGCGCGGCGAGTCTGCTTGAACTCCCGGACCCGAAACCCCGCGCCAGCAGGATCGCGAGGACCACCAGCGTGCCCCCGGGGACGACCAATTCGATCAACAACAGCTTCCACGCCTGCTTCGCCAGTTTCACCATCTTCTCTCTCATGGTCGGCTCCTCCGCCTAAGATCCGAGTGCCTCCTGCTTTCACTCGGCACTATAGCAGGCGGTGTGCCAATTTGACTTCCGCTCTAACCAATTGATAATAAATGATTAGTGAGAACTCAAGCTGGAGGGATTAGGTGAGTGTGCGAATCCACTCGCAAAAAGGTGTGGATTTCCCAACACGGTGTTCAGAACTCCACAGTGGGGCTATCGTAATGCGTCTAACGCTTCTTTAGGCTAATTCCGAAGCCGTCATTCCCGCGAAGCTTGTCCCCGCATGCTTTAAGCGGGGAGCGGGAATCCATCTCAAGAAGACTGGATTTCGGGTCAAGCCCGGAATGACAATCGAAGTAGAGGGACGTTCGACGCACTACGCTAGGTGTCGAGGCCGTAGCGCTTGAGGCGGGTGTAAAGTTGGAAGCGGGTGAGGCCGAGGAGCTTCGCGGCGCGCGACTTGTTTCCCTTGGACTTCGCGAGGGCGTCGAGCACCATTCGCTTCTCCACCTCGGGGAGGGAGCCGGCGGTCGGGGAGGTTTCTGGGTGCGGGCCGCCGTCGTGCGAAATCTTATCGGCGTGGCGGCCGGCCCGTGGAGTAATCCCGAGTTGGGCCGCCGTGAGCAGGCCTCCATCGGACATGATCAGGGCCCGCTCGACCGCGTTCTGCAGCTCGCGGATATTACCAGGCCAGGCGTGGGCTAACAGTGCATCCCTGGCCTCGCGGCTGAGGCCGGTGTTCGCCCTCCCGAACTGCGGGGCCTGCTCGCGCACGAAGTGTTCCGCGAGCAGGAGCACGTCGTCTCCGCGCTCGCACAGCGTGGGCAGGTGGACGGTGAACACGTTGAGCCGGTAGAAGAGGTCCTCGCGGAACTGCCCCGCGGCCACCGCCTGCTCCAGGTTGCGGTTGGTGGCCGTGATGATCCGGACATCGGCGCGGAGCGTGGCGCGGCCGCCCACCCGCTCGAACTGGCGCTCCTGAACCACGCGGAGCAGCTTGGCTTGGACGGCGGGCGACAGCTCCCCCACCTCGTCCAGGAACAGGGTGCCCCCCGCGGCCAGCTCGAAGCGGCCCGCCTTCTGCCGGTCGGCCCCCGTGAAGGCGCCTTTCTCGTGGCCGAACAGCTCGGACTCGAGAAGTGTCTCCGTCAGGGCGGCGCAGTTGACGGCCAGGAACGGGCCCTCGGCCCGAGGGCTGGCGTAATGGATGGCGCGGGCCACGAGTTCCTTCCCCGTGCCACTCTCACCCGTCAGCAAAACGGTGGTCTCGGTGGGCGCCACCTTCTCCGCCCGAGCGAGCGTCGCACGCAGCGCAGGCGAGCGCCCGAGGATCTGGTGGAACCCGTAGCGCTCCCCCAATTCGTTTCGCAGCGAGGCGAGGCGCTGCTTTAGCTTCCGGGCCTGCTCCTCGGCCACGGCCAGCCGCTGCTGTTCCTCCGCCAGCCGCTGATGCTGCACCGCCAGGACCACCTGGGCGGCGATGCCGGTGGCGATCTCCAAGTCCGCCTGATCGAACCAGTTGGGCGTCCGCTTGCCGAAGAAGAGGAAGCCTCCCACCTGCTCGCCGAACCAGAGCGGCGCGACGAGGTTGGCGCGGTGACCGATTTCGATGATCAGGCGGTCGCCCGGGCGTGAGGGGTCGAGGTCCACCCGGACGTCCCGACTGAGCACGGTGTCGCCGGCCTCGATCCTGGGCGCGAAGGAAAAGTGATCCAGGGGGAGCCGCGCCGGCATCGTGATGCTGGGATCATCGTCCACCCGGCCCAGAAACTCCATGTCTCGGCCGCCTGGCCCGAAGAGGCCCGCACTTATCACATCGAAGTCCAGGACGGGGCGGACCGCCTCGGCGAGGCGGTCGAAGACGTCCTTCACGTCGAGGCTTGCCCCAAAGACTCGGGGCAGGCGGGCGAGGACTTCCAGCCGGCGTCGGCGGCGCCGCTCCTGGTGCAGGAGGACGATGTTCTCGATGAACGGGCCGATCAGATCGGCCACCTGGCGGGCGGCGGCGACATGCGCCTCGGTGTAGACGCCCGGCGTGACACTCGCAGCGAGCAGCGCGCCGATGGTCCGCCCGCCGCTGTAGAGCGGGACGCCGACGCGGGAGCGGAGGCCACACTTCAGGGCTCTCACCGCGACGGGCTCTCCCCCGGCGACGCGGGGATCGGCCTGAAGATCCTTGATGAGCATCGCGTCTCCGGCGAACACGGGATGCAGCGCCCACTCATCCGGCGTGTAACGCCCTCCCGGATCGAAGGCGACGGTGTAGTGGCCCTCATGCAGCAGAGGGCCGACCGGAGTGTACTCCGCGAAGACGGAGAACGTCCGCCCCTCGTCCTCGATATAGGCAATGAGCAGTCGGTCGTGCGGGAGCAGGCTCTGAACGCACGCGGAGAACTCCTTCAGGAAGCGCTGGGGATCGAACTCCTCCTGCAGGGCCCGGCCGATCGCCCCCAGAGAGCACACCAGGTCCCCGAGGCCCGCTGTAGCCAGGTCCTGCGGGCACCCCGGTTCGTGAGAGCCTTCCCCGTGAATCTCTTTCGTTTGCGCCATTGTGGAGGACCTATGCCAGGAACACAGTGAGGGCGATCGTGGTCCGCGTCGATTTCGCATTATACGCCCTCCCGGTGTCAACGACAAGACACTCGCCTCCGGTTTCACATGAGAGGGACTAAAGATTCCCAGCGCACGGTCCCGGGTGCCGAGACCACGCCTGTGTAATGGGAGCGCCTCGGGCTGACCGACATGGTCAGTCTCTTTAAAGCGCTGGGGAAGGGATGATAGTCGTAGTTTACAAGGTCAGGATTCGATTTGACAAGGGTATCGGATATCGCTACACTACATTTCTTATGCAGTCCTGCGGGCCTTCCTTCGCGCCCACCTATCACAGTTGTGGCAGTCCTCCTGCCATCGTTACCGAGGCCGCGACGAGATGCTCAACAGCATGACCGGGTTCGGCCGAGCGGAGTGTGTCACCCCCTCGGGACGATACGTGTGCGAACTGCAGTCGGTCAACCATCGCTACCTGGAGGTCCGTTCCCGCCTCCCGAAGCGACTAAGCGGCCTGGAGTTCCAGGTCCTGAGGGCCGTGCAGGCGCGCTTCTCAAGAGGGCGGTTTGACGTCACGGTCATCGAGGAAGTACCGGAAGAGCGGCCGCGAAAATTGCGCCTGAACCGCCCCCTGGCCCGCGCGTACCTCGACGCCTTCAACACGCTTCAAGAAGAGTTGATGATCTCGGGAGAAGTGACCCTGGATCTCCTGTTTTCCCAGCGGGACCTG
>JBGPUH010000015.1:0-18518 GCA_041491025.1 Methylomirabilis sp. (SeqCode) | reverse complement strand
CCGCATGCCGGATTCACGCAGGACCCCTTCGACCATCTGGGAAAGGGTTTCCCCGGCCCGCACCATTCGAATCGCCTGTCGCCCATCTGGAGCCTCAACGCCGCGGGCCGTTTCAGACGAGCGCAGCCGACGACTCGCCTCCGCAAGCATCCGCTGGAAGCGCTTCCGCGTCGATCCGGCATCCGACCTAGCAGGACCAGGGACTGAAAGGCGCCCTATAACCGGGCGCAAGTCTTCGTCGACCACTTTCATGTCGCCGCTGCCTCGATCTGCGCTCCCGCGGACCCGCCGTTTCCATCCTGAGCGGCTCCCGCCAGGTCCACCCCGCCCACTGACGACGTCGCAGACACGGGGTCCGCTGCCACCTGGGCCCTGTTGAGGTTCATGAGCAACGCGACCTCTCCAACTGACAGGTTGGTGGCCCGGGCCACCTCATTCGGTGCCAGCCCAAGCCCCAGAAGATGAAGAACCTTCCCTTGCGCCTCCGCCGACGTCTGGATTACCCTGGGGCTGTCGAGTGCCCGCAGCACCTGCTCCGCAAGGCGAGAGAATTCTCGGACAAGCTCACGCAGCTCCGCCTGAGCCTTGGCAACCTCACTGGGACTATTCGTCACAGCGATTGGCTTGCCTCTCGGGCTCTTCGCTCCCTGCTTGCTCGACAGCATGAACGGTACCAACAGGCCCAACCCAACTCCCATCATGATGAGAAGTATGGCACCTCCTGGTACGCGGAGCGTCGAAGCGAACGCTGCGCCTAACTCCCCTAGCAGCAAGACAGCACGATCCAGCATTCTCCCCCCTCCTCATATCGCAATGTCTATGACTGTACCCTTTGGCGGCGGGACAGGGGCAAGACTCCTATCCCGGCCATAGACGGTTGCCGCCTGGTCTTGGCCGCCGGTGCTCAGATCGCTGGCGGTGTCCGGCCCGCCGGGCCGAGTCTCAGGGGACCCGCTCCCCTCATCTCCTCTTGACCCCGTCGCCGGGCTGAGCGCTCTCTTTTTCGGTGTGCGTTGCCTGACGTTTCGGGCTCGGCCTCTAGCCTGCCACAGCGGGCCTTCACTTTGCTTTGCCGCCGAGACCTCTGCCGATTGTTTGACCGCCCCTTGGTCGTCCATACCGCCGCCACCTCACCTCAGGCTATCGGCCAACTTCCTGACCGCGACATGCGCCGCTTGCTCAAACGACCATCCCGTCGTTCCCGTACTGGCCGGGGCAATGCGGCCCGCCCATAGTTGATCCCCTCCCGGCAGGGCAACGAGTTGCGCTTCCACCCCGACCCGAGTCACCTTGGCGGCCCCCTCCCAATGCTGATCGACATCGAACACGCTGACGATCAGCGCCCTGCTGAGCCCTAGCGCCTGCCAATCGATCCCTGGTCGCCCCGACCCCTCGCCCCGCTGGGTAACCAACTCCTTCAGCGGCGTCAACGTTGGGTCCCACCCACGCGCCCGCAACTGTCCGCGGAGCCAATCAGGCCCTCTTACATCCCTCCCCGAGCTGGACATTTCGAGGACGAACAGCCGCGCGATCGCCTCGCTTAGCGGCCTGTCCTCCGTGGTCGAGGAGGCAGGGACGATAACCAGGGGAGCCTCCCGCGGAATGACGACTGAGGGACGTACCGAGGGAGCACGCGGTGCCGCGCAACCCGCGAGCAACCAACCGAGGCTGAGGAGAAGCGCCAGGACGAGATCGCGTGCCGTGAACCTCACGCTGCCGCCGAGCAGCAGGTCGGCTGCCTGAAGCTTTCTTTTCAGCAGGCGCGCTCGCATCCTCAGGATCGCCGAGGTGTGAATCTGCGAGATTCGTGATTCCGAGACGCGCAATACCCTACCGATTTCTTTCATGGTCAACTCTTCAACGTAGTACAGCGTCAACACCAGGCGTTCCTGATCGGGCAGCGCATCGATGATCTCGCCGAGCAGTTGCACCTGCTCCCTCTTGGCGGTCACCAGGAATGGGTCCTGAAGTTCGGAGTCCGGCAATGCAGTATGGAATCGAACCCCCGAGGGGCCGTCCGCCTCCGTCCCAGGATCGTCTAGTGATACCATGACAAGGCCGTGGACCTCGCCGAGCTGATCATGGTATCGATCCCGGTCCATCCCGAGGGCATCGGCCATCTCATCATCCGTGGGCTGGCGCCCGAGGACGCGTTCGAGCTCCAGGAACGCCTGCTCAATCTGGCGAGCCTTGGCCCGCAGGGATCGCGGAGCAAGATCCTGCGACCTCAGATCATCGAGGATGGCTCCCCGTATCCGGTGCTGCGCGAAGGTTGCGAACTCCGCCGGCTGCTCAGGATCATAGCTCTCGACGGCAGAGAGCAGACCGACAATGCCCGCGCTCTCTAGCTCGCTGAATTCGAGGTGCCGGGGAAGGTGCAACGCCAGCCGCCCCGCGACTTGGCGCACGAAGGCGAGGTTCTCGGTGATCAGTCTTTCTCTCAGACCCGGATCTTTCGTTCGCCGGTACTCTCGCCAGTGTTCCCGCGTGATTCCCATCACTCTTTGCCCCCTTGCAGCCGCGCTGCCCAGTCGACCATCCGATCCCAGAAGGGCTCTGATTGGTGCTCAACGAGGTTCAGGGCGGGCGATCCACGCTGAATCGGCTCGCCCAGCGACTTGGCGAGGTCGGCCAGGCAGCGAGACGCTTTCGCATAGGGGAAGCAGATGGAGAATGGCTTCTGTTCACAGATCGCCCGTCCGACGCACTCATCCCTCAGGACATGCCCCGCGAACCGGACCTCGACCTTGAGGAAGCGGCGAATCACACGCTGCAGTTGCGCAAACACCTCCTCAGCCTGAGAGGACCCTTCCACCATATTTATCAGGATGCCGGCACGCAGGTCAGACCGATGGCGAGAGAGGACCTTGATGACCGCGTAGGCGTCAGTAATGGCTGTTGGCTCCGGGACCGTGACAACGATCGCCTCATCAGCCGCCAAGATGAGGCTAATGACGTTTGAGGAAATCCCTGCCGCAGTGTCGATCAGGAGGATATCGATCATGCCTTCCAGTTGCCCGAGTCGCTGCACGAGCTGGGTTCGCTCCGATATGGAGAGCTGGGCAAGCGCCTCAACGCCCCGGCTTGCCGGTATCACATACAGGCCGCTCTGGTCTCGGAGGATGATCTCGGCGAGCTCCTTGTGACCCTCGATGACGTGGCGAAGGGTGTGTTTCGGGGTGAGGCCGAGAAGGACATCGACATTCGCGAGGCCCATGTCGCCGTCGAGGAGGGCGACCCGGTGTCCGTCTCTCACCATCAGCAGCCCAAGATTCACGGCCAGCGATGTCTTCCCCACCCCTCCCTTCCCGCTGGTGATCGCGATCGTCCTCACGCCCCTCCCCATGGCCCTCTGGTGGAGCTGTGACGCCTGGTCGTGAATGCCCCTCCCGCGCTCCATCTCAGGATACTCCAACAAGAAGGCGCGCCAGCCGCAAGGGCTGGGCTTCCTCGATATCGTCAGGCACCTCCTGACCCGTCGTCAGATAGGTGATGGGTGCCGCCGCCGCCATCGAAGCCTCCAGCAGTGGCCCCACCGTCGCGGTTTCGTCGATCTTGGTCGCAATGATGGAAGAGAAGGCCAAGGGACGGTAGCCTTCAACGGCGTCCAGCAGATCCCGTCGCTTGGTCGTTGCGCTCAAGACCAAGTGCACCTCAGTCCCGTCGTGACCATTGACATAGGCCTTGAGCTCCTCAACCTGATCTCCCCGCCTCGGGCTCCGCCCAACGGTATCGATAAAGACCACATCGGCCTCCCTCTCGGCGTCGAGCGCCTTCCTGAGGTCCGGGGGAAACGGCGCGACGCAACACGGCAGCCCGATGAGGTCTGCATAGGTCTTGAGCTGTTGGGAGCCGGCGATCCTGTAGGTATCGGTGGTGATCAAGGACACCCTCTTTCTTTCTCGAAGTCGAGACCACGCCGCGAGCTTCGCAATGGTCGTGGTCTTACCGACGCCTGTCGGCCCCACCAGGGCCACGACTCGCCGCTCGCTGACCACGGCTCGTGGGAGCCCCGTGCCTGGAATCTCCCTGGCGAGCATCTCCGCAAGCCCGGCTGAGAGGGACTCCGCGTCGAGGGCCGGCCGCCCCCTGAACTCATCCCGGAGGGATACCACCCAGCGACGGGCCATGCCCTCATCCACTTCCTGGGCGAGAAGTGACCAGTACATTTGGCCAAGCGCATCGGGGAGATCTGGCGGGAGATGGCCTCGCCCCAGGAGGCCACGCAACATCCCCTTGACCTGCTCCAAATCGTGTCGAAGTGCCGTTGGATCCTCGCCTGGTCGATTGGGCTCACCGCGTTCGCGGTTTCGGGTTTCGGGTTTCGGGTTTCGGGTTTCGGGTTCAGCGCTGGAACCCGGAACGCGGACCTTGGAACTTGGAACGTGGAACGGGGGATCATCGTCCAGGGCCGCGACAACCTCTACGCCCTGACGCTGGGCGAACGGCAACGCCCCTTCCCACGGGATGGTCTTGGAGTGCAGGATCATCGCATCCGGCCCCATCTCCTGCCGCACCTTTCTCAGAGCCTCATCAACGGTCGCCGCACGAAATCGCTTAAGATGCATCGCTGAACTCGACTGTTCTCAACACCTTCACCGACACCTGAGGCGCGATCTCGTTGTACGATAAGATCACCACTTGGGGCAGATACCGCTCGGTAAGGCGCCTGAGGTGCGGACGGACCATGGCGGTACAAAGCACCACCGGCTGTCCCTCCAGCGGAAGGGACCGCTCCACAGCTCGGGCGATCGATTCGATGATCTTTTGCGAGATCCGGGCCTCCAAGGCTAGATAGCTCTCCTGATCACTCTGAACGATCGCCTCGGCCAGCGTGCGTTCCAGAAGTGGGCCGAGCGTGAGGACGGCCAAGGTACCGCTTGGCGAGGCCAGCGACCGGCAGATCCCCTTGGAGAGAGCCTTGCGGGCGTGCTCCGTGAGGAGGAGCGGATCCTTGGTGAATGGCGAGTAATCGCTAAGGGTCTCCAGGACCGTCGGCAGGTCACGGATCGAGACCCCCTCAGCCAGCAGTCCTTGTAGTACCCTCTGCACAGTGCCCAAAGACACTTGGTGAGGAATGAGGCCTTCCAGCAGAGCCGGCTGACTCAGCTTCAGGTGGTCCAGGAGAGCCTGGACCTCCTGGCGGCCCAGGAGGTCTCGGGCTTCTCGCCGGATAACCTCCGTCAAGTGTGTGGCCACAACTGACGAGGGGTCAACAACCGTGTACCCGAGGATCTGTGCCCGCTCCTTCATTGCGGCGTTGATCCACCTTGCAGGAAGACCGAAGGTCGGCTCCCGCGTTTCGATCCCCTCCAGTGCCCCCTGGGTCGTCCCGGGATCCATGGCAAGGTAGTGACCGACCATGAGCTCCCCCTGCCCTACCTCCAATCCCCTCAACTTGATCATGTAGCTGTTCGCCTTCAACGAGAGGTTATCCCGGATCCTGATGGGCGGGACGACGAAGCCCAATTCGAGAGCAACCTGCCGACGGATCAGTCCGACCCGGTCTAGCAGATCCCCGCCCTGGCTCGCATCTACCAGCGGGATCAGGCCATACCCGATCTCTACTGTGAGGAGATCCAGGGGGAGAAGCTGCTCCACCTTCTCTGGACCCTGCTGCGTCATGGCCCCTCGTCCGCCCTCCTTCCCCTCCCCTTCCGCCAGCGATGCCACTGCGTTGGCCCGGGAATAGGCCACGGTGCCCGCGACGGCTGCCATGATGAAGAACGGGAGGAACGGCAACCCCGGGATCAATCCCATCGCGAGCAGGAACCCGGCGGTAATGCCGAGAGCCTTAGGATAGTGCAGCATCTGTTTGCCGATGGCCGAACTGAGTTCCGACTCCGATGCGGCACGTGTCATGATGATGCCCGCTGCGGTCGATATGGCCAGGGCAGGAATCTGCGTCACGAGGCCGTCGCCCACCGTGAGCAGCGTATAGGTCTGGAGGGCATCCATCGGGTTCATGCCCATCTGGAGGACGCCGATGGCCAGGCCCCCCACGATATTGATGGCAATAATGATGATGCCGGCGATCGCATCGCCCCTCACGAACTTGCTGGCGCCGTCCATCGCCCCATAGAAGTCGGCCTCCTTCGAGATCTCGAGCCGGCGGGCCCTGGCCTCCTCCTCGGTAACCAACCCGGCGTTCAGCTCAGCGTCAATCGAAAGCTGCTTCCCCGGCATCGCGTCAAGAGTAAACCGAGCGGCCACCTCGGCGATCCGCCCGGCCCCCTTCGTAATAACCATGAATTGGATGACCGCCAGGATCGCAAAGACGACGGCCCCCACGACGTAATTCCCGCCAACCACAAAGTGTCCGAATGCGTTGATAATGCGTCCCGCAGCACCTGGTCCCTCACTTCCATGCAGCAGGACGAGGCGTGTTGACGCCACGTTCAACGAGAGCCGAAAGAGGGTCATGACCAATAGCAATGACGGAAAGACGGACAGCTCAAGAGGGCGGAGGATGTAGAGCGAGATCACAAAGATCAGCAGGGCGAGCGTGATGCTGACGGCGAGCAAGAGATCAAGAACCAGCGGCGGGATCGGGACCACCATGATCAGGAGGATCCCGATGATGGCCAAGGCCACCAAGACATCACCCTGGGCCGAGAGCTGTGCAATTGGCCTCACAGCAGGCTGCGTCTGTGCCCCCGATCCCTTGCTCACGGTGCCCCCCTCCGTTTCCAGGCCAAGCGATAGACGTAGGCCAGGATCTCCGCGACTGCCCTGTACAAGTGAATCGGAATCTCATGGCCGATTGAGCCAGCCTTGTACAGCGCCCGCGCCAATGGGGGGTCTTGGACGATTGGAATCCCGTGGTCCCTCGCCACCGTCACGATCTTCTCCGCGACCAGCCTCGCTCCCTTTGCAACAACCCTGGGCGCGCTCATTGCCGCGGAATCGTACCGGAGGGCGACGGCGAAGTGGACAGGGTTGGTCACCACAACATCCGCCTTGGGGACTTCGCCCATCATCCGATGCATGGCCGCCTGTCGTTGCAGGCTCCTGATGCGCCCCTTTACGGCCGGGTTGCCCTCGGTTCGCTTCATCTCCTCTTTCACTTCCTCACGCGACATCCGCAACTGCTTTTCGTGCTGCCATCGCTGGTACCCGTAATCCAAGACGGCGAGCGCAAGGAAGGCCAGGCTGACCCGAATCGCAAGCTGGAACGTCAGCCTCCCCAGCCAGGACATGGTGTGAGCGGGGTCCATGTCAACGAGGCGAGGGATGTCCGTCGAATGGCGAGCCAGCGTCTGATACACCACGTAACCGACGAGGGCAACTTTGAGAGGAGATTTGAGCGCCTCCACCAACGCCCGTTTCGGTGAGAGCAGTCTCTTCAACCCCATCGCCGGGTTCAACCGCTCCCACTTGAAGGTCAGGGCCGTTGAACTCGTCAGAAATCCCACCTGAACAAGGTTCGATAGGTAGGCTACCGCCATCACCACCGCCATAAAGGGTGCCAAGGCCATCCCCGCATGAACGGTGGTATCAAGGATGACACCGTGGGCCCGAGCAGGTGTCAACTCGATGCGGAGGCTCTCGCCCAGATGGAGACGCATGAGCCCCACGAGCTCATTGAGGAGTGAACCTCCGAACAGGTAGAGCACGCATGCGCCGCTCAGGAGAACGAGGGCCGAACTCAGTTCCTGGCTCTTGGCGACCTTCCCTTCCTTGCGCGCATCCTGCCGCCTTCGAGGCGTCGCGGCCTCTGTTCTCTCCCCCCTCTCATCGAGTGGCATGGGGCAGACTCCGCAAAACGGTTAGGAGCTCAAGGCGAATATGGCCATAGTGGGTCTCGATGAGGTGTGCCATGAACGGCAGGGAGGCCAGGAGGGCCAACAAGCCGACGACGAGTGTAACGGAGAGGCCGACCACAAAGAAGTTCAACTGGGGGACCACCCGCACAACCAGGGCCATTCCCACGTTTGTCATGAGGACGGCCACCATGATCGGTGAGGAGAGCTTCAAGGCCAGGACGAGGCTCTTGCCGAACAACGAGACCAGGACCGGAACCGCCGCCGTGGCCGCCGCTGCAGAGAACATGCCTGGGGGAATCGACTGAAAGCTTGCCCAGATAGCCTCGATGAAGGCGTGATGCCCCTCCAGCGTCAGGAAGATGAGAAACGTGAAGAGACCCAGAAATTGAGCCGCCACCGAGGCGTGATGAGTGAACTGGGGATCAATGACATTCGCGATCCCCAACCCCATTTGAATCCCGGCCAGCTCACCCGCGACGTCCACTGCCATAAAGATGACGCGCGCCGCGAGGCCGATCACAAGGCCCAGTGTCACCTCTCCGAGAACTTCCAGGGACAGCGAGAACGGCTCCACCTCTCTTCCATGGGATGCTCTCCCCTGCAGGAGCGGGTAGAGGCTTACCGCAAGCGTGACGGCCACACCGGCCTTAAAGGGGATCCCAAGATGGGGACTGCCAAAGATCGGGGCCGAGAGGAAGAACGCTCCGAGGCGAAAGAGGATCAGGAGGAACAGGGGGAGGTTCCATGTAACCACGCTCACCAGTTCCATGTTCATCCTCACGGCCCTGGAACCTCACCGCCCGTAGAGTGGCAGGTTGATAAGGAGCGATGTGGTGAACGCGAGCAGTGTTCTCATCATCCAGGGCAGAAAGATCATCAGGGCAACGAACACCGCGACGATCTTTGGGACGAAGGTGAGCGTCGCCTCGTGGATGGAGGTCACGGCCTGGAGGATGCTCACTGCGAGCCCCACGATGAGGCTCACGCCCAGGATCGGGGCGGAGATGAGCAGGATGGTCTGAAGGGCCTGTGAGCCCAGGTCTATGACGATTTGTGCGCTCACGTGGTGCTCCGTACGCTCAGTGAAATCCCATGACCAGTGACCGGACCACCAAATGCCATCCGTCGGCCAGGACGAAAAGGAGCAGCTTGAATGGAAATGAGACCATCGGCGGCGGAAGGAAGAGCATGCCCATAGAGACCAAGACGCTCGATACCACCATATCTATCACCAAGAAGGGGATGAAAAGGACAAAGCCGATCTGAAACGCGGTTCGAAACTCACTGATCGCATAGGCGGGCACCAGGACGTGGGTTGGCACGGCTGCACGGTCCTTCGGTCGTTCCAGCCGGGCCAGATGGACCATCAGAGCCAAGTCCCGCTCCCGCGTTTGCCTGAACATGAATTCCCGAAGGGGTCCTATCGCCCGCCGCAGCGCGGCCTCCTGAGATAGCTGCTTACCGAGGTATGGTTGGAGCGCCTCCCGATTGATCTTGTCACCCACCGGGGCCATGATGAAGAGGGTGAGGAAGAGTGCCATCCCGACAAGAACTTGGTTGGGGGGCATTTGCTGCGTTCCGAGAGCGGTTCTGAGGAAGGACAATACCATGATGATTCGCGAAAATGAGGTCACCATGATGACCACCGATGGTGCAAGCGCGAGGAGGGTCAGGAAGAGCAGGAGCTGAGTGGCCAGCGTAAGCTCACCGCTCCCCCCCGCGCCAGCCGCGATCACGGGGAGCGTTGGCAGCGGCACAAGCGCGGGCCCCGTGGGGAGGGAAGACGCAGCCGCGAGCAGCCCGATGTCCATCGCCGTCAGGCCCCAATGCCCCACGTCATGTGAAGTCTCTGCAAGCGACTCTTGAGCCCGGCCAGGTCGGGTGAGGAAGATGGCTCTTGCCCCGCTGTCAGCCGATCTTCGGCCTGTCCCCGCCAGTGGCTCCCCGATCCTGCAACGGCCCGGCCCTCCGACAGATCATGAGGCGGCTGGTCCAACCTGTGGAGCAGGGTTATCGCCGAACCGGTCTGCCCAAGCAGCAAGATGTGCGACCCCACCTGCACGAGGCAGAGCGATTCCTTCTGACTCAGATATGCCCGAGTCAAGATCCGGATCGTCTCGTTGCTCCGGGATCCGGGTCTCCCCCGGAGCGCGGCCCGTTTGTAGAGGTAGGCCCCGAGGCTCAGGAGGCCCAGCACGACTCCCAACGCCGTAAAGATCTGCGAGGTAATCGCCCCGCCGGGCACCGGGCTTTGAGGTTCACGATAGGCTGGAAGATTCAGTGCTTGGCCTGTCGGGCTGGGTGTCCCCTGATCCGGCGCGATTCCGCCGGCCCCAGATGCTAGTTCGGCACAGAGATCCGGCGACCAGGCCCCAAGGAGCCAGACGACCAGGGCAACCCCCAGCATCCCTCTCATCATCTCCCGAATCCCTCGCGCAGACTCACCGACGGGCCTCTCATCGCAGGCTTCGGATACGCTCGGCCAAGCCGGTGATGCTTGTCAGCCTTACCCCGAAGTTCTCATCGATAATGATCACCTCACCCTTTGCGATCGGCTTGTCGTTCACCAGGATGTCCACAGCTTCACCGGCCTGCTTGTCCAGTTCAACGACCGATCCGGGACCGAATTGGAGGATGTCACGGATCGGAAGACGCGTCCGTCCGAGCTCCACGCTTACCTGAAGAGTGACGTCCAGGAGCATTTCAATGCCGTTGCTGGAACCGGCCCTCTCGCCTTGCGCTAAGGGAACGAACGGCGGCGCAACCGAAGCATGTTCCGTTGACACGTCACCCTCCTTCCGGGCAGACACAGGGGAAGGCACGAGAATCTTTCCCACCCCTTCTAGCAAAGATGATGTGGCAACCAGCAACACCTCGCTCGCTGCCCCCCCTTCGACTGTCATGCGAGCAACCGAGAAGATCTCGGCCGGCACCTCCGGCCGAAACACGGTCAAGAGCTCCCCCACGTCTTTCGCCGCAAAGACGTCTTCGGCCGCGAATGCGGTCGGCGTCCCTGCGCCTGCCCGCAAGGAGGTCCCGGTTGTGCCGGCAATCTGCTGAGCCGCTTCCAACAGCGCGTCTAAACACTCAGGGGACGGACGAGAGCCCTGGTCGGCCGTCTCTCCTAACATACACTGTGCGAGGTGAGTGGCGACGGCTTCGCTCCAAATCAGGGCGTGGAGACCAGAGAGTCCCTTTGTGGCGCGCATCGGCATGGCGATCCATGGCCCCTGAAGACGCGTCGGCACGATTGAGAATGGTCCCGAAATTATCCGGTCTGGGGTCAGCCGCACGGGCCGGCCGCACAGACTCTCAAGGACCTTGGAGGCCCCCTCAAAGACGTGTTGAGCGTAGCGCTCCAGTGCCTCCGCCTCCCCTCGCGGCGCGGGAGAGGAGGCCACGGGCCCCCGCAGATCAGGAGCTTGCGACATGGGTCGAGGCCTCCTGTGTGATCGGGGTGAGTATCTGAATCCCCCTCTTGCCATTTACCATCCCGACCTTCCCCAGGAATGTCGGCACCCCTTCGACCAGGACGAAGCCGGGTGAGTCAGGTCCAATGCCCAACCGCAGGATATCTCCCGGGGCCAGCCTGCTCAGTTCATCGACGGTCACCGGAACCGATCCGAGTAACGCCCGGATCTCGGCCTGAACCGCTGGGATCGCCCTGGCGATCTCGCCCGAAGCGGTTTGGTGGCCTTCCTCCCCTCGAACCGCGGCAATCCACAGTCTCAGTGAGAGGTTGGGGATGACGGGCTCCAGCATGGCGTAGGGAAACCCGAGTGTCATGCCTCCCTTGACCTCTCCTATCTTGACGCTGAACTGAATGAGGATCACCGTGTCGTTCGCGCCGGCAAGCTGCACGTATTCCGGATTCACCTCCACGTTGAGCAGCTCGAATTGAAAGGACCTCACGGGACTCCAGGCCTGCCGAAGATCCTGCAGAGAGCGTTTGACAAGCTTCACCACGAGGGCCCGCTCGATCTCGGTCAATTCCCGTGTCACGGTGTGTGGGCGGCCTCCTCCCCCAAGGATCCGATCGATCATATGATGGACCAAGTGAGGCTCGATCTCGATGAGCGCCCCACCTTTCAGGGGCTTCATCCCGAAGATCCCAATGCAGGAGGGATAGGCGACGGACGCAACGTATTCTGAATAGGTGGTCTGTTCCACCAAGCTCGGCCGAATTTCAACGAGACTCCTCAGGTAGGGCGAGAGGGAGATGCCCATCAACTTGGCGAAGCGGTCGTGAAGCATCTGGAGGGCCTGGAGTTGCTCCTTCGAAATTCGGCTGGGCCGCTGAAAATCGTACCGAGCGATCTGTCGCTTTCTCGGCGGGGCCTTCGGGGGGTGAGCAATGCCTCCCTTCTCGGCCGCCGACAAGAGTAGATCGATCTCTTCTTGGGTAAGGATCTCGCTCATTCGCAGAATCCCTTCCGCGAACACCATGCTTGGGGCCATCCCGAGGAAGAGCGGCGGCAGATTGTGGGGTGATAGCATGATCGATCACACCACGCAGACATCGCCTCGCCTCTCCGAGCACCAGACGCCCCAACGGCCTTCAGCGGGTGGTTCACTCTCATCCCCATGACGTGTTTCACGAGTTCGTGATGAAGCAAGGAGAGTGCCATAACGCGGGCGAGAAATCTGGCATGATTTGCGGTGAACGGCGCGGTTTTCGACACAACAGGCAGGGATGAGATACTCCCTGGGCAAGGCGACGACCAAAAGCTGATCACCCGCATTTGGCGCGGAGCGACAAATGTCGCTTGGCAAAGCGGGCGTGACGGCGATGGAAATTGAGCGGATGGAAAGAAGTTTACCGCGGCAGTACAGGGGTATCTTCGAACACGTCCCAGGCAGGTGCCCGAGATGCGACCAGGACGCCACATCAAGGGAAAGGAATCGAAGCGGTGCTCCGAAGTGCGGGACGTGTCACTACTGGATGACAAACTCGGTGAGGTACACCGCCCGAAGGCGATCAGGTCCGAGGTCGTTGCGGAACTGGGCAGCAATCTCATCTTTCAGCCGGTCCAAACCCCGAGCGTTGGTCAGATCTTCCAGGGGCTTCCCAGAAAGGATTCGGATGGCACGGTCCATCAGGAGGGCTTTGCGGGCCTGGACTTCCTTTAGCACTTTCTCGTCATCCAAGATCTCTATTTGGATTGTGGCCTTCAAGTAGCGACGCCCATTCGTTCCGGCGATGTTGACGATGGCGGGATCGAGGGAAAAGATCTTTCCGGGATGCGGCGTGACTGCGGCGTGGGATTCCGGCCTCGGACCCTTGATGGTGAGGAGAGGCTTCAACACATACAGGGTGACCGCGAAGGCTGCGCCGGTCAACCCTGTCAGGATACCCGAGAGAAGGACGAGCTTCTTCATCCTTCCGCCGCGGCGATCCTGAGAGGTCACCTCTGGCGAAGGCGAGGTCTCTGACTCTCCGGCTTTTGGAAGGTCAGCTGGCTGGCTTCCGTCTCCTTCTACCTTCTCAGATATCTCTTCGGCCATCGTTCTCTCGCTCTATACGGAGGCTTCACAATTCACCCGGCCGACTCGATACCACCCTTAGAAGTGATCCGGGCCTCCCGCCTTGGTCGGGCCGGGAGCCCCCTCCAATTGAACCAAGGTGGGTGAGGCTGGTTGAGGTGTGGGGAGGCCCACCCCGGTTCCAGAACCTCCCATAGTCGGATGTCCGCCGAGATCCCCTTCAGGGGCCAGGAGCGATCGTCGATACGCCATGACCTTCTCCACGACCTGATCCACGCTCTCCATGACCATGAGCTTCTTCCCGCTTGTGAGGGTGATGATCGTGTCCGGAGTCGCCTCGACGGTTTCGATCAACTCGGCGTTCACCATCACTTCGGTCCCGTTGATCCTACCCAGCTTGACCATCGCTCACGCTTCCCGATGCCCATTCTCCAACGTGCTCTTGACCGTTGACTGCGAACGGCGGCCCGCGCGCGGCGCCAATGCCTCGTAGACATCCAGCCACAGCCGAACAGTGCTCTTGAGATGAAACCTCTGCTTGACCGTGGAAAGGGCATTGGCGGCAATCCGCTCACGTTCCACCTTGTCTTCTACGAGTCTCGTCAATTGTCGCAGCCACTCCTGATGGCGGTTCTTTTTGACCAGAATGCCGTCTACCCCAGGGGTGATGGTCTTCTGATATGGCAGGACGGGAGAGGCAACGGTCGGGATCTTGAACATGCTGTACTCGAGGAACTTGAGGTTGCTCTTCGCCTCATTGAAACGGTTGTCATGCAGGGGCGCAATCCCGATGTCCAGCCTGAGCCCTGCCAAGGCGTGGTAGTACGTGTTTGTGGGGACGAACGGGTGCTTCTCGAGCTTCTCCGGAAGGACTTCCCGTTCGATCCGCTCCGGTACCCACCCGAAGAACACCAGCTTGACGTGGCGATGCTTGGCCACCTGGATGAGGGCATCGACTACACAATCGAAATCCTGCTGATGGAACATCGTTCCCGCCCAGCCGATTCTGACGATTCCTGCGCGTACAGTCGGCTGGCACTGACGCGCTCCTTCGAGCGCTTCAACGATGTCAGGATCCACTGCGTTCGGGAGCACAACGACACGATCATGAATCGTTTCCACTACGTGTTTCAGTGGGTCAGTGGAAACGGTCACGAGGTCAGCCGCGCGGATGAATCGCGCAAGCTTCGTCAGCCCCCCGGCCTGATAATAGCGGTACGCCGGATTCTTCAAAGGAAGATGCCAGAAGTCATCGTCGATCTCAACCACGATCTTCTTGCCCATCGACTTGTGTTCATGCAAGAAGTCCAGGACATGCTCATCGAGCTGTCGCTGGAATACGAGGATGTCGGCGTGCCGCGCGAAGTCCCTCACCGCATGGGTGAGGGACGTGGCAGCCCTCGCATCGACCCCGTAGAGGTTTCGCAGATAGATCCCCGGCATCATACATCGGTACCACCCGCATCCAAACTGGTCGGCAAGCAGGAAGAGCACCCTGAGGGCGCCCGGTGCGGCCTCTCTTGCAACCTGAATCAGCGGCACGCGATTTGCCCTCTGGGGGTCGAGCAGCCGCTCCTCTCCCTACCGTACGAGGTTGACAGTCGTCTGCGTTATCTGATCGGCCACCGTGACGACCCTGGCGTTGGACTCGTACCCCCGCTGGGCGATGATCAGATTCACAAATTCAGTCGCAAGGTCCACGTTCGATTGTTCGAGGGCCCCCGCGGCGATCGTCCCTCTGCCGCCGGTCCCAGCGGTGCCGAGTATCGCGGCCCCCGAGTCAGGCATCTCTCCGAACTGGTTATTGGAGAGGCGCAAGAGCCCGGACGGGTTGGCAAAACTGGCCAGCTTGAGCGTGTCGATGAGCACGCTCTTCCCATTGCTGTAGATGCCTGTCACCTTGCCATCGCTACCGACGGCGAAGGAGATGAGGCTCCCTTGAGGTACGCCGTCCTGGCTCACCATCGACACGCTGGATGGGGCGACAAAGCCGGTCATCGAGGTGCTCCGCCCGGCCGACCCGAAATCGACTGAAAAGAGGACATCGCCGGCCCCGTCGGCCGGGGTGAGCGTGACGGTCCCGCCTGAGGCGAAGGCGCCTGTGACGGTCTGGATATCGCCGCCGCTGGCGAAGGTGATGGTGCCGATGCCGATGGGCGCCGCAGAAGCGGGGAGGGACGAGTCGATGACATCATACCCCCACTCACCCGCGCCCCCGCTCGCGCTCTTCGTGAACGTGACCGTCACGAGGTTCTGCCCACTGAGGGAGTCGATGACGAAGAAACTGGAGTCCACGGTCGTCCCGTCGGCCGCATTCGCATCAAGGTTGCCGGTCAGCCTCACCGCAGTTGTCGGGGTCGGCGGGTTGGTCCCCAGCGGGATACTGATGTCCCCGTTAGACCCCTGCACCAAAAAGCCGGTCCCCGAATCGACCAACTTGCCATTGGCGTCGACTTTGAAGGTCCCGGCCCTCGTGTAGACGTTCTTGAGCCCGTCGCTGAGGACGAAGAACCCATTCCCCTGGATAGCAAGGTCGGAAGGCCGTCCGGTCGGTTCGATCGTTCCCTGGGTCTGAAGAATGTCCACGGCGCTGAGGCCCACCCCGGCGCCGATCTGAACCGGATCAGTCCCGCCGATGGTCCCCGACGGTGCCGTCGCTCCTCTCAGCGTCTGCACCAAGAGGTCGGCGAACTCTGCCCGGCTGGCCTTGAAGCCTGGGGTGTTGGCGTTCGCGATGTCGTCCCCGGTCACATCGATCATTCTTTGGTAGGCTTTCAGTCCTGTGATGGCCGTGCTAAACGTGCTCATCGTATCGCTCCCTCCTGTAGAGATGATGCGTTGACTGGATTGGCCCTATGAGTCCATCGAGACTTCGGACACGGCACTGAGCGGAACCAGGCTGCCCGTAACCGACAGGAAGGGCTGATTCCCATCGAAGGTGACGGCGGTGACTTTGCCGGACGCGGTCATCACGCCGGAAAGGCTGTTTCCGGTCGGATCGCTCGCAGCCACCGAGTACACGTAGCGTCCTGGCGGCAGAGGCCGGCCATCGTCTCCGAGCCCGTCAAACGAACGCTGCTGAGCCCCTGCAGGCTGCGCCCCCAGCTGCAGTGTCCTGACCGGGTTTCCCTGGAGGTCTCGGACCTGAATCTGGACGGAGGCGGCAGCGCTGGGCAGTTGATAGCGGAGCGCTACCGGTCCTGCCCCTACCTGATCAATGACCGTGCCATTCGCGTTGACCACCTTTCCGATGTAGCTCGATGCGAGGACGGCATCGAGCGAACCACCACCCTTGGTGGATGAGGAGGCCGTCAGCGCAGCGAGCGACTGGTTGATTTGCTGAAGCTGCTCAAGGGAACTGAACTGCGCCGTTTGCGCGATGAAATCTGTTCCCTGGACCGGATTTAATGGATCCTGATTGCGCAACTGCGCGACCAGCAACTTCAGGAAGGCATCCTTCCCGAGCCCCTTATCGATCGGGGAGGCGGTCGCAGCGGGTCCGTTCCCTGGAGTCTGTAACGCTGGGATGGCCGGGCTGATGCTCTGCATCGATCGTCCCTCCTTGACTCGGCATTGAGTGAATGTTCTGCCCCTCAACTGACTGCGCTAAGGCCGAAGAGCGAGTCCTTCGGCCACCCGCGCCGCAGGCCCGGGATCAGAGATCCCCGCGAGCGGAACAAGCGAGCCGCCAACAACCAGGAATGGCTGCCCATCTGCGAACCGCACCTCGGTAACCGGCCCTGAGGTCGTGCTGACCCCGGCGAGCGGCTGGCCCTGAAGGTCCGCAGCGCTAACCCGGTAGACATGGCGTCCCGACTTCAGGCCGCGCCCGTCGAACGCGAGCACGTGCATTCCCGCTGGTTGAGGCCCGAGCCGAATCGTCCTGACCACTTTTCCCTGGAGGTCCTGCACGTCGATCTGTACCGAGCCAGCCGGATGCGGAAGGCGGTAGCGAAGCCTCGGCGGAACCCCTCCCCCCAGATCGATCACCGACGCATTCGCAGCAACCTTACGTCCGACGTAGCCGGACACCAGCCCAGGCGTGAGAGGGCGACCAGATGCTGCAGGCGCGATGATCACTGGCTGGCTGCGTTCCCGAGGGATCAGCCGGGGGGCGGCGGAATCCTTCCCGAGACCACTCACGAGCGCCGAGCTGATACTCGTCTGGGCGAGCGTCTCGGAGAGTGTAGGAACGGATCGCGTCGGTTTCGTGGCCTGGCTCCGTTCAAGAATCGTCTGGAACGTTGCGCCGGCATCGCTGGCCTTACTGGTGCTGAAGCTCCGGTCGATCACCGACGTGGCGAGCTTTCCGACAATTGTGCTGAGAATACCGACCCCTATTGCTGCGAGAACAGGAAGCATGATGGTTCCCCCCCCTTCTGCTACGCCCAGATATCGATCAACCCTTCGCTCGTGACCCGGTCCGCGAGGGGCGCCCCCTGCTCTTGCTCATTCCCGACGTCTGCCCGACGCGGGACCCGCGCAGAGGCGGGGCCAGGCATCCCATTCCCCCTGGCAGCCTCGTGCCGAAAGTCCAATCCCGCCTGCACCCCGAGATCGCCGACCGGGATCCCTTGTTGATGGAGAGATGCCCTCAGTCGATCCAGGCCCTCCTCCAACATCCGACAGGTCGAAGGGCTCGCCGCCTGGATCGCCGCGCTCATGCCCTTCTCTGTCCAGGAAACCTGGATCAGGAGCTCGCCGAGCGTTTCTGGTCGAAGTCGCAGATTCATGCTCGGGCTTTCCCCCCGGAGGTTCAATCGGGCGACTGTCGCGATTCCGTGTGCGACCTGTTCGATCAACGAGCGGCCGCGTTCGACCGGTCCGCCACTTGCCGACTGAAGCCCTTCCAGCCGCGCGTCACCCAGCCCACGCGAATCCGGCCCGCCCTCGCGACCATGACCTGACGCGAGCGGCGAGATGCCTAGGGCGATACCGCTTCCCTCGGAGCTGCCGCTCGGCCCCTCCCACGACACTCCCGATCCCTCTCTCAGTTCCCGCCATTGCATGGATGATCCCTCCGCCTTGCCCCTTGTCACCAGTGTGCCATCATCACGGCCCAGCTCGATCGGCGCCGCACGAACGGCCACATCCCCTCCCGGTTCCGGGCGCACGTCCAGATCTGTCGCTCCCGGGCTCGGCGTCCCGGGCAGCCCCGGGGCCGGCGACACCCCCAGGGTCCCGCGCACGGCGACGCCCGGAGCCGGTGTTGGGGCCGCGACCTGGGCCTGCAGCCGGTCGCTCGTTGGGCCTGCCGGGGGCGGGGCT
>JBGPUH010000014.1:0-18897 GCA_041491025.1 Methylomirabilis sp. (SeqCode) | reverse complement strand
CTTTGACGATCCTGGCTGTCATCCCTTCGCGGTCTTGCTTGAAGCGGGAGTGAACCGCGCATACCACAATGTCGAGCTGGGCGAGAACCCGGTCCGGGTAGTCCAGGGTCCCGTCGGCCAGGATGTCACATTCACTGCCCGCCAGGATGCGGATCTTCTTGTACTTTTTGCCGAGCGCCCGGATCTTGCCGATCTGCTCAAGCAGCTTTCCCTCGGAGAGACCGCCCGCGACGGTGGCGGATCGAGAGTGATCTGACACGATGATGTACTCGTACCCCTTCCGGTGGGCGGCCTCGATCAGCGCCTCCAGGTCGTGGTGGCCGTCGCTCCAGTTGGTATGAGCATGCAGGTCCCCTCGAATGTCCTTTAACTCCAGCAGGTCCGGCAGCCGCCCCTCAAGCGCGGCCTCCACCTCGCCCGCATCCTCCCGAAGCTCGGGCGGAATATACGGCAGGCCGATCGCCCTGTAGACCTCCTCCTCGGTGGCACCGGCGATTCGCTTCCCGGTGGCCTCCCTGAACACGCCGTACTCGCTCACCTTGAGCCCTTGGCGTGACGCCAGGTCCCGCACCCGGATATTGTGTGCCTTGGAGCCGGTGAAGTACTGAAGGGCCGCGCCGAAGGACTCGGGCTCGACGACTCGCAGGTCCACCTGGATGCCCTCACGGTGACGGATCGTCGCCTTGGTGTCACCCTGGAGCAGCACCTCCGCCACCTGGGGCAGCGAGGTGAAGACCTCCATCACCTTTGCCGGTTTGGTCGAGGTGACCAGGAGGTCGAAATCCTTGACGGTCTCGCGCATCCGCCGCAGGCTACCCGCCATACTGATCTGCTTCACCTGTGGCAGCTTTTCGAGCATCTGGACGATCTCGCGGGCCAGGGGAAGCGCCTGCCCCAGCAGCATCCGCTCCCGGCCTGTCTTGACAACCTGGATCCCCTTCAGGATGTTCTCGACGGTCTTCTGTTTGATGCCGGGCAGGCCGAGGAGCTTCCCTTCCAGAGCCAAGGCCTCCAGCTTCTCGACCGAATCGACATGGAGCTTGTCGAAGAACAGCTTGGCCGTCTTGGGCCCAACTCCCGGGATCGCCATCAGCTCAACCACGCCTCTCGGGACCTCTTTCCGCAGCTCTTCCAGATACTCGATCCGGCCGGTTTCAAGCGCCTGCTGGATCTTGGCCGCGAGGTCTTTGCCGATGCCCGCGATCTCGGAGAGGCCGGCGCGCGCCGCCACGGTCTCGATCTCCTCGGTCAGGCTCTCCAGATTCATGGCCGCCCGCCGGTATGCCCGGATCCTGAAGACGTTGTCCTCCTTGATCTCCAGGAGATCCGCGATCTCGTTGAACAGCTTGGCGATCTCCAGGTTTCTCATGGCCTTGCCGTATAGATGTCGAATTCGCCCACTTCCTGACCCGAAGGCTCGAGGCGCAGGCTTCCGAAGTGGACGATCCGAACGGCTCCACGATCGCCGAACGGAGTCAGACAGACCAGTCTCCCGGTTGTCGGATCCAGGTCCTGAAGAAGGCCGAGCGCAAGGAGTTCGTTCTCTTCGTCGGCCAGCCCCAGCAGGAGGCCTCGAATCGTGTCACGTTTTATCATCCGGAGAGCCGAGACGCCGAGACGGCTCTTCGCGAGTGCCAGCCCATCAGGCGATGGTTCGCCCTGCACCAGCAGAAAGACTTCGTCATCCCCGCGCTCGCCTCCCAGGACCGGTGTCTCGAGCTCCTTCGACAAGCCTCGCAGCTCCGACACATCGAGGACCCTCCCCCCCTGAATCCAGCTTCCCTCGACCACGATCTCGCGCAGAGAGAGTTCGAGATGGGAAGACGCCTGAAAGTAGTCGAAGAACCGCTGCGCCCGATACAGGCGTCGAGTCTGAGGAGAACGGGCGGTGACGTGGGGGCTTACCGGGAGCCGAGAGATGGCCATTCCTTTTCTGCCTTCGAACAGGCGAAGGATCGGCTCAAGCTCGGCATCCTTCTGCAACGCGACGAGGTGTTGGGGTGCGAGGAGTTCGATCGTGTGAAACTTGAGGCGGCGCCCGAGAGGGCCGAGGACCAAGCCGGTGGTGTCAACCAGAAGGACTCCCGCGCCCATGACGTAGGCCTTCTCGGCCAGCCGTTTGAGGGCGACCGCCAGTGGGAGCATCTGTTGTGCGGGGGAGACGGCTCCAACAAAGCGCAGCGCGATGGGGTGGAGAGCTGATTCAGTGCAGGGAGTGTTGGCTATGGCCAGCCCTGCCGTCGCCGGCGGCCCGAGGGTCGATTGTCCGACGTCGCCGTCCAGAAGCGCGACGCGCCGGCCGGCCGACGTGAGTGTGCGCAAGAGCCAGAGCGCCAGGGTTGTTTTGCCGGAATCCGAGGCCCCGAGGAGGAGAACCATGCCGCCTTCGGCATCGATCCTGGCGCAAAGCGCCGCCCAGGCCTCGGGCACCTCGATGACCGAGGACATGCTCTATCCTCTTGTCGCAATGGGCGGATTACGTCGGGCCCTCATGCATCACACAGGAGGACCCATCCCAGCGGTGCCAGTTATGGCGTGACCTTGTACACGACATCGTGCGGCCGGGCCTTGGCCAGCACCAGTATGGCCACGCGTTGACCCGCTTCGGCCTGCTCCACCCGTTCATGCTCGATCTGCATCGACTCGACCGGCTGTTCGAAATCGGTGGTGCTACCACGGACACGGATCATGTCGCCAAGGCGCAGGGGTCCCGCCGCCAACTCGATGAGCGCAACGCGGAGCTTGCTGTAGTACTTCTCGACCTGTCCAATCCTCGCTTCGGACATGACTCACTCTGCCAGGGGCGGGCCAGGCAACGTCTACCCCTCAGGCCCTAGGGCCTGACCCTTCGATGCCATACGCCCTCATCTTCCGGTGAAGGTTGCTTCGTTCGATCCCGAGACGCTCGGCGGTCCGGGTGACGTTCCACTGGTTCTCCTCCAGACGACGCAGGATGAACTCCCGTTCGAACCGTGACCGGGCCTCCCGGAGCGTGCCATCAGGGGTCGGCCACACCTCTCGCCTCGGCCCATCCCGGCGGAGAGATGGCAGAAGATCCAAGGGCTGGATGGTCTTCGCGGCAACCATGATGACCATCCGCTCAATGACGTTTCTGAGCTCTCTGACATTGCCGGGCCAGTGATAGTCAACCAGGAGTTGCATGGCCTCCGGCGAGAGGTCTTGTTCCGGCTTTCCGTGTTCCTGGCAAAAAGACTGAAGAAAATATCGAGCCAGAATCGGGATGTCTTCCTGGCGTTCCCGGAGCGGTGGAACCTCAAAAGGGATGACGCTCAGACGATAGTACAGATCCTCCCGGAAGGCGCCACGACGGATCTCCTCCAGCAGATCTTTGTTGGAGGCCGCGATGACCCGGACATCCACCGTGAGGCTCTCGCTCCCCCCGACCCGCTCGAAGGTCTGTTCCTGCAGGACGCGGAGAACCTTGGCCTGGGTCTTGAGGCTCATGTCCCCCACCTCGTCCAGGAAGATCGTCGCCCCATCGGCCAACTCGAACTTCCCGCGCCGTTGAGCCGTGGCGCCGGTGAACGCGCCCCGCTCGTGGCCGAACAGCTCGCTCTCGATTAGCTCTTCCGGGATGGCCGCGCAGTTGACCACGACGAACGGCTTGTCCCTTCTGGCGCTGTGGCGATGGATCGCCCTAGCGATCAGCTCTTTCCCGGTGCCGCTCTCCCCTCGGATCAAGACCCGCCCGTTGGAAGGAGCGGCGGACAGGATCTGTTCGCGAAGCATCCTGATCGCTTTGCTCTCGCCCACGATCTCGTACCGTCGATCGATGGTTTCGCGGAGCGCGCGATTCTCCCACTCGAGCCGGTGTTGATCCAGGGCGTGGCGGACCGCCAAGTGGACCTTCTCGAGATCCAAGGGCTTCTCGAGATAATCGTAGGCGCCCATCTTGGTGGCCTTCACGGCCGTCTCGATCGTCCCGTGCCCTGAGATCATGATGACGGGCAGCTCCCCGTGCAGCCGTTTAATCACCCCCAGGGTCTCGAGCCCGTCCATGCCCTCCATCCAGATATCGAGCATCACCAGGTCGGGAGGGCCCTTCTGGATGGCACGGAGCGCCTCCTGTGCTTGCCCATAACCCGTGACGCGGTACCCCTCGTCCCTGAGGATGTCCACGATCGACTTCAGCACCTTCTCGTCGTCGTCAACCACTAGGATCTGATCGTGGGCCATGGCCCGACTCCATCTCCGTTGCCTCCCGAGTGTGCGAGGGCAGGCAACTCGATGATGATTCGCGTGCCTTTCGGGACGTTATCTTCAATCCGGATCTGGCCGGCGTGCTCGGCAACGATTCTGTGCACGATGGCCAAGCCGAGGCCAGTCCCGCCCCGCTTGGTCGAGAAGTAGGGAAGGAATAACCGCTCCCTGTCTGCCTGGGGAATCCCGGGGCCCGTATCGTCCACTTCCAGCGCCACGACCTCCCTGCCTTTGAGGTATCGAGTCTTGAGAACGATCTCTCCCTCCCCCTCAAGGGCGTCCAGGGCATTGTCCACCAGGTTGATCAGTGCTCGCTTCATCTGCTCGGGGTCCACGTTGACGAGCGGGAGCTCGGGATCAAGGTCGCAGCCGATCTTGATCCCCTTCGGGACGGCCGCGTAGAGCGTCATCACGATTTCCACCACCAGGTGCAGATCATTCGGTTTCGGGTCGGAGGAGGGCATCTTGGCCGCGTACCTTGAGAATTCGTCCACCAATCCTTTGAGCCCATTGACCTCCTGAATGATCGTTCGCGTGCACTCCTCGAATACCTGTTCGTAATCAGGGGCCCGATCAGCGAACTTCTTCCTCAGGCGCTGCGCAGAGAGCTTGATCGGGGTCAATGGGTTCTTAATCTCGTGTGCGATCCGCCTCGCCACCTCCCGCCACGCCATCGTTTGCTCGGCTCGGATCCGCTGGGTGATCTCTTCCAGCACCACCACCCTCCCGAGATGGTTTCCCGAGCGATCGGTCAGCTCGCTGATGTTCACCACGATATTGGCGACCCGGCCATCGCACTGAAGCGTCAGTTGTTGGTCCACGACCCCGCCCGTCTCCCCAGTGGTCTGCTCCAGCAGGCTTCGAAGCGGGGCGAGCGACGTCCCGCCCAGGAGCTCGGTAGAGTGACAGCGCCGGCGGCGGCGCCCCTCAAGCCCAAGGATTTGGATGGCCGCCGGGTTGATGGTTGTGACGATCCCCTGTTGGTCAAGCGACAGGACGCCCGTGGCGATATTCTCGAGCACGGTCTCCATGTATGCGCGCCGCTGGTCCAGTTCGACATTCGAGCGCTGGAGGCCAACGTTGGCGCTCTCCAGCTCGGACTTGCTCTGCCGAAGGTCCTCTGTCATCTTGTTAAAGGAGCTCACCAGGATCCCGAACTCATCGTCCGCTTTGGCGTCCACCTTGAAATTCAGGTTTCCCGAGGCGACGGCCCTGGTCCCCTCGGCGAGCTGCTGGATTGGCACGGTGATGCCCCGAGCCAGATAGACCCCGACCCACACGGCGGCGAAGATGATCACCAGGGTCACCATGAGGAAGAGCATGATGTAGATTCCCTTGATAGGATTCTTCAACATTTTGAGCTGTTGGTACTCTTTGACGCCGCGGGTGACATCGCTGACGCTACGTGAGAATCCTTCAGGAATGTACTGGGTGGCCACCAGAAACATCGCTCGGCCTTTCGAGTCTGACAGGGCGATCGGCGCCACTCCCCGGATCAAATCGCCACCGGAGATCATCTGGACGAAGGCAAATGTCTCCCCCCTCCTTCCCCGCCGAAGCGCTTGACCGAGCGGGGGCATGTCGGCTGGTATCCGCTTCTTCGCCCGGAGGCCCAGGAGCTCGGCACCGTTCCAGTCGATAATTTGAACGGCATCGAGGTTGTACTCGTGGAGCTTCTCAGCCATCAGGCTGCGGGCCAGTTCCTGTCCCTCCTCGTCGCCAAGATTTCCCGGGTCGATAGTCGAAGCTATCCGACGCGCCTGCATCACGATGTTCTCGCCAGACACCTTGTCGAAGAGCTGCGCCACATCCAGCGAGCGCTGGAGCGACTCTTCGACCCTGATGTTGAACCAGCTATCCACGCTGTTGGTGATCAGGTTGCTTGCCACGACAAAGAGGAGGAAGGCGGGGAGGAGGGAGAGGCTGACAAACGCCACCACCAGCTTGACTCTGAACTTGGAACCCAGCAGATTATCGCGACGCTCCAGGTAGACCTTGAAGAGGCTTCGAAAGACCAGAAGCACCAGGATCAGGAGGAGGACCATGTTCACGTTGACCAGGGCAAAGATCAGGATGTTGCTGGCAATCGGGGTGGGAAATCGGAGCTGATAGATCAAGACCTGGACGGTTGTCAACAGCACCACGAGGGCGAGGACAGTCGCCAGGATCAGGCGGGTACGGCGCTTACGGCGATCAGGGTCTTTCGGGACAACCATCTGCTTGCCTGCTGCTAGTGCCGCTCCAACTGTATCCGTCTAACATCACAATGACCCGCAGGGGTCTGGAGCGGCCGTCGCACAGCGTTGTTATTTGTCCGAACACGTTGGAACGGCACTAGTCTATTTCCAACTCAAGGAGGCCTGACATCGCCTGTGAATCATCGCAACGGAAGGACGATACGCGGACAAGAGAGTGGTGAAGGGGAAACACGACTATGGTGCAGTGGATCTGCGCCTCGACTTGCACGGGATCACCTCGCACGTTACCCTGAACTCTTCGGCCACTATAGCCGAAACCTCGGAAGGGTTGCAAGGCCAAACTCGATGAGGCTGTGTGGGCTGGGGCCTGAGGAGGTCCTCGTGATCTCGTGAAATGGAGGAGAGGAATTACGAAGGGGCGACCTTGAGGGATCGTTCGGGCTGAAGCAGCGGCCTCGCCCATCGTTCAATCACCCCATGACGGGCGGGGGCTGCATGCTGGATGTCGAGGTGACGCTGGATTTCCTGCACGAGCCTGGTATGCAAGAGGTGTCCAGCGCTGTGGGCGATCACGGTCCCAAGAACTGGTCTGCCAAGGAGATAGAGATCTCCCAGGAGATCGAGCACCTTATGGCGAACCAACTCGTCCCGAAAGCGGAGATCGCCGTTCAGTACACCGCCTTCGCCGATCACCACCGCGTTGTCGAACGAGCCACCCAGGGCCAAATTGCGGCGGCGAAGTTCTTCTACATCCTTCACGAAGCCGAAGGTCCGACAACTGGCGATCTCGTTGATGAACGTCTCCTTGGAAATGTCGAACGCGGCCGACTGTTCTCCGAGAAGAGGATGGTCGAAGCGCATCGTATAAATGACCTGAAGTCGCTCCGAAGGGACGATCTGAATGCTGCGACGGTCTGCCTCAACAACAAGACGCTCTTTAATCTTCAGATACGTTCTGGGGACCATCTGCCGTCGGAGACCTGCCTTCTTGATCAGCTCAACGAATGGCGCGGCGCTTCCATCCATGATGGGCACCTCCTCGCCGTTGAGCTCCACCAAGACGTTATCCAACCCCATTCCAGCGAATGCTGCCATCAGGTGCTCGATGGTCCTCACCTTCACGCCACCCTTACCGATGGTCGTCGCGTGATCAGCATCGACGATGTTGGCTGGGTTGGCTTCGATGGTCGGACTCGCGGGAAGATCTATGCGCTTGAACGCAACGCCGAAGTTAGCCGCAGCCGGCCGGAGACACATTCGCACCGTCTGCCCGGTGTGCAACCCTATGCCTTCACAGGCTGCTGGGGTTTGAAGCGTTCGCTGATGGCTCACCGTCTTCTCCTGTGGTTATATACGATTTTTAGTGGACACCGATACAATAATTTCTTGCCATGATGGCCAGTGTGAACGAGTGCAAATCATATACCACTTTGTCTGGAAAGATCACGAAGAATATTGCGAGATTATTACTGGAAATTCAATAAGTTAGAGGCGTAGCTGGAGGCCATAGCTGAATAGGGATCAGCGGACTGTTGAAATTTTTCAACAAATGTGTCAAATCGACCTCGCCGCCCACCGATCAAACAGGCGCTTCAAGGCGTCGCGACATGGCACGTCTTCAAGCGGCCTGAGGAGTTGCTCGATTCTCGCCTCCATCTCTGATAGATCGGCACGAGCTGGTCTCTGTAAGGGCGGATTGGGAATTCTGGCGCTGGCTCGCCGAGCAGTTCGACCGATCCTCAAGACGATCTCGCCCACCACCGCCTCGCCTACCTCCTCGTTTAGCATTATCTTCAGCTTGTGACGCAGCATGTGCAACTCGTGCAGCCAGATCGGATCTTCGACGCAGAGGTACAGTCGCCCCTCCCTAAAATCCTCCACGCTCGCCCGCTCCCTGATGCGCGGCGCGATGGCGCGGTCCCATGCCTTGAGTAACGCGAGGTGGCGGGTCACCCGACCGAGACCCAGTCCCTGAAGGGTTCCCTCGAGGACATCCGCACAACTTGAGGGATTGCCTCCCTTGCGTTTCCCCCTTGATCCTTTCTCCCTCACCTGGCAAACTCCACTTTGGGGACCGCCCTGGCAGACTCAGCCACCTGGAAGTAGGTTGCCTTCTCAAAATGGAAAAGCCCTGCTACCGTCCGTTCCGGGAAGCGACGGATCTTGATGTTGTAACTTTGTACCAGATCATTGTATCGCTTCCGTTCGACTGCCAACCTATTCTCTGTGCCCGCCAGCTCGTCCATCAAGCGTATGAAGCTCCTGTCTGCTTTGAGGTTCGGATAGCGCTCAACGACGACCAGAAGGCGCCCCAGTGCAGACTCCAGGGCGTTACTGGCATTCATTTTTTCTTCGACGGTCCTGGCTCCCGCCATCCGCGCCCTCGCATCGGCGATACCCTCCAGGACTTCTCTCTCGTGGGCGGCATACCCTTTTACCGTCGCCACCAGATTCGGGATCAGGTCCGCCCGACGCTGGAGCTGGTTCTCGACCTGGGCCCAGGCCGACTTGATTCCCTCATCCATCGAGACCAGTTGATTGTACGCGCTCCAGAGATAAAACGCACCGGCCAGGATGACAAGAACGACGATAGCCGAGATCCCGAGAACAGGGGAAGCCCCCCGATGCTGTCCGTTCACGTTCATCACCCGTCGCGAGGCGCTCCAACCAGCGCCTCGTCAATACCGCGATTGGCGAGCGCATCCGCCCGATGGTTCAGCTCTCGGCCGACGTGCTCGATGCGAAAGGAGGGGATGGTTCGTATGAGGTCCTGCGCCTGCGAATGCAGCAGAGCAAGGCGGGAATTCTTGACTCGGTATGTGCCTTCAATTTGCCGGACCAAGAGCTCGGAGTCCGACAGGATTCTGACCTCCGCTGGCTTCAGACTTCCCACCTCCCGCAGGGCGAGGAGGAGCGCTTCGTATTCGGCAACGTTATTGGTGGCCTCGCCGATGTACTTCGAGAGCTCTCGTTCCACCCGCCCGTTCTCTTCCTTTATCATGACGCCGATCCCGGCCGGGCCCGGATTACCGCGAGAGGCCCCGTCGATATTCACCACGAGCCGCAATCCTTTTCTTGCGCCTGAGGCAGAGAGACTGTACGCCCGTTCGAGCAGCTCTGCTGCCCCCAGGATGGCGCGTCGCTCTCTTGAGGAAAGAGCTGGAGCGGGTGAGGCCTCACCGCCTGAAGGAGCCTTGGCCGCCAGCCGACGGAGGACCGCACAGATCTCGTCCGGTTGCAACCTATCCCTTCCAATAGAGGATCCGGCCGCATCGTTCGCAAGTCAAGATCTCTTCGTTCCGGCGGACCTCGTTATACAACTGAGGGGTTAGAGCCACGTGGCACCCTTCGCAGGACCCTCCACTTGCCGGGGCCACCGCCAAGCCAGCTCGAATCTTGAGGAGCCGAAGATATTGCTGTAGCAACGATGCTTCCACACCTTTCGACCGGCCTTTCCTGGCCCCCTGTAACTTGGCCAAGCGGCCCTGTATCTCTCGAAGCTCGCCTCCCCTCTGCTGCTTGTCCCTCAAGTACTCCGCCTCTTTGAACCGGAATTCCTCCTCCTCTTTAGCCCGATCTTTCACTGCCGCGTCGATCTGGTCGAGGAGCACGAGAATCTCTTCCTCCAGGGTCGACACCTTCTGTTTCAACCCATCGATCTCCTTCAGGACAGCGGAGTATTCCTGGTTAGTCTTGATCTCGTAGAGCCTGCTCTGTCGCTTCTTGAGCTCCCTATTCGCCTCCTCCAAATCGCGTTCTTTCTGGCGGCGAAGTTTCTGCAGCTTCTCTGTCTCCGCTGTTGCCTCATCGAGGGCGGCCTTGGTGTGAAGCAACTGCTCCTCCATCGCTCGAATCTGTCCAGGAATGGCAGCCGCCGCCGCTTCGAGCTCAGCGATTTCGGAGTCAAGCCGCTGTAGGTCGACTAGCCGTTCCAGCTCGTCCAGCACGTTGCGCTCCGCAAAGAGAGAATAGATCGTTGATAGTTCAGGGTTCATAGTTCATGGATTGACAACGGAGGAAGATAACCCTTGTCCTATCTCTGAACTACGAACTATGAACTAGCAATCGAAGTACGTGGTGGGCCCACCTGGACTCGAACCAGGGACGACCCGGTTATGAGCCGGGGGCTCTAACCAACTGAGCTATGGGCCCTCGGAGAACACAGTTCAGACTTCACAGTTAAGAGTTCAGAGTGTTCAGAAAAGTTCCTCTGCTGGGGCTATCTATGAACTATGAACCATGAACTCTCAACTCGCGTGGGCTAGCCTTCGACGAAGCTCTTGAGCTTCTTGCTTCGAGTGGGATGCCGGAGCTTGCGCAATGCCTTGGCCTCGATCTGTCTGATTCGTTCCCGAGTGACATCGAACTGCTGGCCCACTTCTTCCAATGTATGGTCGCGCCCGTCCCCGATCCCGAAGCGCAGCTCCAACACCCTTTTCTCCCGTTCAGTCAGGGTCTGGAGAACCTCGTCGGTCTGACCGCTCAGGTTGATACTGATGACGGCCTCGACCGGGGACACCGCCCCTTTGTCCTCGATGAAGTCCC
The DNA here is from genome assembly GCA_041491025.1 of Methylomirabilis sp. (SeqCode). Taxonomy (GTDB): domain Bacteria; phylum Methylomirabilota; class Methylomirabilia; order Methylomirabilales; family Methylomirabilaceae; genus Methylomirabilis. Next base: position 7,933 of record JBGPUH010000014.1, on the reverse strand, counting down.
CCAGATGGGAATCCTCCTCCTCTCCGATCGGCGTCTCGAGGGAGATTGGCTCCTGGGCGATCTTGAGGACCTTCCGGACCTTGTCAACCGGCAGGTCGATCTTCTGGGCGATCTCCTCCGGCATCGGCTCCCGCCCCATCTCCTGAACCAAGTAACGGGAGGCCCGGGTCAACTTGTTGATGGTCTCAATCATATGAACAGGGATCCGGATGGTGCGGGCCTGGTCGGCAATGGCCCGCGTGATAGCCTGGCGGATCCACCACGTCGCGTATGTGCTGAACTTATATCCCCGCTGATATTCGAACTTGTCCACCGCCCGCATCAGGCCGATGTTCCCCTCCTGGATCAAGTCAAGGAACTGAAGGCCACGGTTGGTGTATTTCTTCGCAATGCTGATCACTAACCGGAGATTGGCCTCCACCATCTCCTTCTTCGCCAGGAGCGCTTTCCGCTCTCCGTTGGTGATGGCTTGCAGCAAGGATCGCAACTCCTTCGCCGAGGCGTCAGCCTCCTCCTCGACCTTCCGGATCTTCCGCTGGATACTCGCGGTCGCGCGTTCACACTCATCCAGTTCCTTCCGACCCAGCTTGGTCCGGCGCACAATCCCTCGCACCGCAGCAGTCCTGTCCCGACCGTTGGTCGAGATGACCTTGATATCCTGCATCGACAGGCGGTAGAGCCGTCCCATCTCACGAAGCTCCCGCTCACCCTGCTCGATTCTCTCCAAGAGATTGCGCATCCGGGCCACGACTCTTTCGACAATTCTCTGGTTGATATTGAGCTTTTGAAGAAGGGTGGCCTGCGCTGCCTTGCGGCGCGCGATCTCACCTTGGATCCTCTGCTGCCACCTTTCGGTGAGACGGCCGACGCCTCGCTGGTAACGGCGGCCCAAGTCGTCGATCTTCGCCTGTTCCTTTCGGAGACCTTCCAGCAGCGGGGCGTTTTCGGCCAGTATCTCCTTCTCCTTCTGCTCGGAGATCTCATCGAACTCATTCAGCGCGAACAGCTCCCCAACCCGAGCCGCCCCCTGCAGCAGCCGCTCGCCGATTTCCGTGATCTCCCGAACCGCGACGCCGGCCCGGCAGACGGCGTCAGCCACCTCCTTGCGTCCCTCCTCGATCCGCTTTGCGATCCGAATCTCCCCTTCCCGGGTCAGGAGGGGGGTTTTCCCCATTTCCCGAAGATACATGCGAACCGGGTCATCGGTCCTGCCGACAGACGATGGAGCAAGCTCCAGCTCCATCTCGGAGCTCTCTTCTTCCTGGGGCTCCAGTGCTCCCACCGGCTTCGGCCGCTCGGCCTCATCCACCACCTCGATATCCATCTCATCGAAGAGGTTCAGGATCCTGTCGATCTGGTCGGCCGATGTGACCTCTTCCGGCAGCAGGGTATTCATCTCATCGTAGGTGAGGTAGCCCTTCTTCCGACCGAGAGAAACCAGGGGCCTGATCCCCCGGGCAGAAGCGGCCTGGTCCATCGCCTTCCTTCCGGTCCCAGAACCAGAACCTTTGCCAGATGCCTTCGCCGGCCCGGATTGCTCCAGCCTCCTGCGAGGCGGCATGCCGGGGGCCGCTTTGGCCTTTTCCTGTTTGTGGAAGAGGACCCGCTTGCGCACCGCCAAAGGACTCCGAGTGGGCTTCTTACGCGGCGTCAATCGAATGGCCTTTGCAGGTCGTCTTGCCTTGCGAGCATTCGCCATACATTACCTCTCCTTCACATCGAAATCTCGACCTTCGCCCCCCGTCGCTCCTGCCAGCCGGCTTCGTGCGCCTGGCTCAACTCTACCGCAGCCTCCGTCACGCGCTCACGGTGAGGCCTGAACGGCACCGCGGCCTCGATCCTTCTTGAGCGCGAGGAACTGTGTTTGGAGGCGCTCGACCGTTTGATGATCTCCGGCCCGCTCGGCCTCTTCCATTTGCCGCTGGAGATCCTCCCCAGCACGGCGGTCGCGCTTGCCTTTGATACGCGCCAGGCAATCGGAGAGCGCACGCTCGATCGCCTCCTCCCCGTCGTACTGCCCGAGGTCCGTCGCCAATAGCTCGGCAAACACCCGCCGGACCTCCGGTTCTTCTATGACGAGCGGAACAGGGCCACGAGCCACTCCGGACCCCATCACCGCATGCTCAAGGATCTTACGAAGAACATGGTCCTCCACCTCCTCCGGGCTGATGACCTCTCGCACTCGATGCGCCGCGCCGGGATGATGAAGGGCAAGGTGAACCAGCTTCCACTCGGTGGAAGGCAACGACTTGGGACGCAACGTCGGCGGCAGCAGTTCCCGCCTGCGTCCCTTCGCCTGGAGATTGAGCTCGCGAACAATGGCATCATTGGAAAGCGCCACTCGGCGCGCGAGCTTTTCACAGCAACGCTGCCGCGTGATCTCATTCTCGACCGCGCCCAGGAGTGGGAGGATTGCGTTCACTGCAGCCGCTTGGCCTTCGGCGCTCCTCAGATCGAACCCCGAGACCCTGCGATCCAGCAAGAACTCCATCAGATCCTTCGCACGATCCACCGCCTCGGCGAAGGCCGACACCCCCTGCTCCTGGAGAAATCGATCGGGATCTCCGCCCTCCGGCAGCAGGATCACGCGCCAGTCGAGCCCGCTGTTGAGCAGGCTCTCCACACTTCGCCGGGCGGCGGCGATCCCGGCGACATCCGGATCGAACGCCAGGAACGCCCGTGAAGTATAACGCCGGAGCAGCGCCATCTGCTCGCCGGTCAGCGCGGTACCAAGGACTGCCACGCTGTTCTGGAAGCCATGCGTGTGGAGCGCGATCAGATCGAAATACCCCTCCACCACGAGAGCCGACCCCCGATCGCGGATCGCTGCAGCCGCCAGGTGAAGGCCGAACAGGTTCGCTCCCTTCCTATAGATGGGGGTTTCGGGGGAGTTCAGGTACTTCGGCTCCGCGCCATCAAGCGCGCGACCGCCGAAGGCGATCACCTTGCCCGTCGAATCGCAGATCGGGATCATCAGACGGCTCCGGAAGCGGTCATACTCCCCACTCCCCTCCTTGCGCGCGAGGGCCAGCCCCGCCCGTTCCACCTGCCCCTTGGAGAAACCTTTGCGCAGGAGGTGGCGGAGCAATCCTTCCCAGGAGGCCGACGCGTAGCCGAGCCCAAACTGCTCAACCACCGATTCGGGAATGCCGCGCCCGCCCAGATATGCACGCGCAGCCGCGCCGTCCGTTTGATGGTTGAGCTGCTGTCCAAAAAACTCCGCCGCGGCCTTATGAATCTCCAGCAGCGGGAGGCGCCCATCCTCCTCCCGCAATGTCCCTCCTCTGCCGGTTCCGGCGAAACGGGTCGGAAGGCTGATTCCGGCTCGATCTGCCAGAGAGCGGATCGCCTCCGGAAAGCTGAGGTGCTCCTGTCGCATCAGGAAGCCGATAGCATCCCCGCCCTCGCCGCAGCCGAAGCAGTGATAGATTTGACGCTCCGGGTTCACGATAAAGGATGGGGTCTTCTCGGGGTGGAAGGGGCAGAGTGCCTTGTGGTATCGTCCGGCAGGCTTCAGTGGAAGGTAACTGCCAATGAGCTGCAGGATATCGGTGCTGGCCAGCACCCTGGAAACCGCCTCTTCTGGGATCACCGCCTGCCAGTCCTCATCACGCTGCTCCGCCCAGGTGGACGCCCTGGGAGTGAAGCTCAACAATCGTGGCGCCGATGCCACCCTCCCGATAGTCGGCCAGCCTGAAACTCACGACCAAGGGATGGCCCTGAAGAAGTTCCGCGACGGTTCTGCGCAGTATTCCCCCACCCTTTCCGTGGACGATCCGAACGGTGGGGAGGCCAGCCAAGAATGCGTCCCCCAAATAGCGGTCCAGGCGCCGAGACGCTTCCTCTGCATCGCAGCCGATCAGGTTCAGCTCCGCCGCGGTCTCGTCTATCGCCATCGAGACGCTGACTGAAGGGACGGCCTCGCCCTGGCGGGCCAAGCCGTCTGGAACGAGCGCCTCCAGCGGGACCCTCACTCTTCCCAGGGGGAGCTGGACCTCCACCACTCCCGCAGGCGTGGGATCACCACTGACGATTCCCCGCTGATCGAACCCCTTGATTCGAACTTGCTGGCCCTGGCGAATGGCTGCCGCGCCGGAGTCCTGTGGTGAACCCGGTCGACCCATGTTCGGCCCCTGATCCGGATCTGCCACCTGGCTGAGCACCGCCTCGGCTCGTCGCTCCAGATCGGTCAGCCGCCCGCGAACCGCTTTCACCGTCTGGCCGCGCGACTCGGTTGCTCTGAACTCCTGCACGATCCGCTCGATCTCTGAACGAGCGGCGAAGACGGCGCCTTCGACCTGCTGGCGAGCCTGGTGGGAGAGCTGCTCCGCCTCGGCCCTCGCAGCGTCACGTCGTGCTTCAGCCTCGCTGCGCGCTTTCGCCGTTTCGGCAACCTCGCGCGCGAGCGCCGCACGCTCTTCTGCGAGGCGCTGCTGCTCGGCTTCCAGGCGCTCCAGCAGCAGCCGCAGCGGGTCTGTACCCTCGCCCAACATCGCCCTGGCCCGGCAGATCACCGACGGCGGGAGCCCGATCCGAGATGCAATTGCAAGTGCGTGGCTGCGGCCGGAGAGCCCAATAGATAATTTATACAGAGGTCTCAGGGTGTCAAGGTCGAACTCCACACAGCCGTTCTCGATTCGAGGATGCGAATAGGCGTAGGCCTTGATGGCATCCAGATGCGAGGTCGCCATGACCAACGCGCGCCGCTCCAAAAGCGCCTCAAGGATCGCGATCCCCAGACAGGCCCCCTCGACAGGGTCGGTGCCAGCACCCAACTCGTCCAGCAAGACCAGGGTTCCCGGGCCCACCGCTTCCAGGATGTGCTGAATCTGGCCGATGTGAGAAGAGAATGTGCTCAGGCTTTGCTCGATACTCTGCTCATCCCCGATGTCAGCCAGCACCCCGTTGAAGAACGGAACCTCGGAATCCGGCGAGGCCGGCAGATGCAAGCCAGCCAGCGCCATGAGCGAGAGCAACCCCGCAGTCTTCAGGCCGACCGTCTTGCCACCGGTATTGGGTCCGGTGATGAGCAGGGCGTCGAACTCATCACCGACCCGAAGGTTCACAGGGACGACCTTTCGCTCCCCCTCTGCCGAGGCCTGCTTCAGCAGCAGCGGGTGCCGTGCCTCGTGCAGAACTAACGGCCCCGCTTCCTTGAGGGATGGGGGTACGCAGTGAAGCTTACTCGCCCATCTCGCCGAGGCGCATCGGACGTCCAGCTCCGCCACCAGGAGCACCGTGCCGAGAATCGCATCGATCTGGGGTCTGAGCGCGGCCGTGAGGAGCGCCAGCACCTTCCTGATCTCTTCCTCTTCGGACCGCTGTAGCAGCCGCAACTGATTGTTGAGCTCAACGACCTGCTGCGGCTCAAGAAAGATGGTCACCCCGCTGACAGACCGATCCTGCACCACCCCTTTGAGGACAGTTCGGTAGTTGGGCTTGACGAGGATCACGTACCGTTCATTCCGGAGGGTAATGATCGGCTCGGTGATGAACGGCTGAAGAGCCGGATCGGCAAACAGCGACTGCAATCGGCTTTGAATGAGGTTGCGGAGTTCATGGAGCCGACGTCGCACATGGGCCAGCTCGCGGCTCGCGGTGTCCTTGACCTCTCCGGTTTCTTCGATGGCGGCCCGGATCTTCCCCACAAGCTCGGGTTGCCCATCCAGCCGCGAGGCGATGTCATGAAGCCGCGGACACACATCCCTGCATCGGGCGATGATGAGACGGATCGACGCTGCCGCTTCCAATGATGCCGCGATCCGGACGAGATCGATCGGAGCCAGGACTGCGCCTTCCGGTCGAGACCTTCGAACTGACTCCCTGATGTCAAAGAGTCGGTCAAATGGAAGTACCGTTTCCTTCGATAGCAGAACCCGGAACTCCCCAATCTGATCGCTGACTCCTCGTGCCTCCTCCAGGGTCTGAAGCGGGCGGACACCCCGCGCCAGTTCCCTTCCAACAGGTGATTCGGCCTCCGCTGCCAGCATCTCCTGGATGGCAGGCCATTCAAGAACTTTAAGGGTGTGTTCGTCCACCTGATTTTTCAGACTCATCAGATACAAAGCTGCTCCGAACAGCTCCGGTCGCGGCGAAAGGACCTTTCGAGAAATGGCAGGGAGCGAACCTCGCGCAGAACTCAACTCGCCCTGATAGGATGACGGGAAAGCGTGATCCAACCGTAAGCAGGGGACCCTGGAAAACACAAGGGACCCGATGCCGGGTCCCCTGAACTACGAACCCTCCCTCTTGAAGTGAAAGGGTTGTGACAGGATGGCGCCACTAGTCCCGCCGCGACAACGCGTCTTTCACCATCTGGCTAACGATTTTCCCATCAGCTCGACCGGAGATCTCTGGCATCAGCAAGGCCATGACCTTCCCCATGTCCTTGAGAGAACCGGCGCTCGCCGCCAGAATCGCCTCCTCCACCTTTTGCCGAAGCTGTTCCAGGGAGAGGGGCGGGGGCAGGTACGACTCAAGGAGCTTCAGCTCGGCCTCCTCCTTCGCAGCCAGGTCATGCCGTCCGCCTTTCACATACGGGTCGATGGCCTCCTTCCGAAGCCTGCACGATGCGATGACTGCCTGAATGACCTCCTGATCGTCCAGTTCTCCCCGCTTTTCTATTTCCCTGTTCTTGATGAGTGAAATCAGAAGACGGAGCACTGACGTCTTCAGGCGATCACCGCTCTTGAGGGCCTCCTTGAGGTCTCCCGCCAATCGGGCCTTTAAGACCCCCACGATCTACTCCACAACAACAAAGCGGATACGCTTCAGGGCCTTCTTTCTGGCGGCCATTGCCTTTTTCTTGCGGCGGACGCTGGGCTTCTCGTAATGCTCCCGCTTGCGGAGTTCCGACAAAACCCCGGCTTTTTCGCACTGCTTCTTGAAACGGCGGAGGGCGCTCTCAAACGACTCGTCCCCCTTGACCGTTACGCTCGGCATTCCCTTCACACCCCCTTATTTGTAGCAATGTTACGAACAATATTTCGAGAAGATTCTCAATGAGAGCAGGGGGTCAACGAGCGACTTTTCTTACAAATTATCTACATTGTCGCACCGATCAGGCACAATTGTCAATAATTTTCACTAGGCTGGATGCCACCGAAGGGCCCGCCCTCCCAGCAAGTGAAGATGCAGGTGGAATACCACTTGCCCGCCCTCGCTGTTGCAATTCAGCACCAGGCGGAAGCCCCGTCCGGCGATCCCCTTCTGCCTCGCGATGTCGTTCGCCACCAAGAGGAGGCGCCCAAGCAGCCGATCATCATCCTGGTTCGCGTCCAGGAGCGTCGCTATATGCCGGCGTGGAATGATCAAGACATGGACCGGAGCCTTCGGGTTGATGTCTTCGAATGCGACAAACTCGTCATCCTCGTACACGATCTTGCCGGGAAGTTGCCGATTGGCGATCTTACAAAAGAGGCACTGGTCCACGCCCTCACCTCAACGGTAATCCGCCTTGCTCTTCTTTCCGTATCGTTGACGCAATTCCTGAGCCACCTCCTGCGGCGTGATCCCGTGATACCCCAGCAGGACGAGCGTGTGAAACCAGAGGTCTGCCATCTCGTAGATAATTTCTCCCGGTTTTCCATTCTTGGAGGCCACCATCAACTCGGCCGTCTCCTCGCCCACCTTCTTGAGAATCTGATCCTGTCCCTTCGCGAACAGGCTTGAGACGTACGAATCGGCTTTCGGATTGGCCTTTCGATCCTCGATGACCTCAAAGATCTGTTGGAGGATCGCGAGACTCGCCCCGTAGACCACCTCAGGATCGAACTGCCGCTGCACAAGCTCTTCCGGCACCTCAGACGAGGGATGCAGGCGGCGGAAGAAACATGACCGGCGACCGGTATGGCAGGCCGCAACCACCTGTTCGACCTTGACAAGCAAGGCATCCTCGTCGCAATCAAAGTAGATCTCGTGCACCCGCTGGATG
>JBGPUH010000013.1:0-18989 GCA_041491025.1 Methylomirabilis sp. (SeqCode) | reverse complement strand
GACTCCTTGGAAATGCCGGCCGCCCCAGTCCCCCGGCAAGTCCTCGAACCTTTCCTGCACCAGTAATCCGCGGCACCGGGGGCACAGGCCGCCGTCACTCGCCTCCGTGCTGACCATCCTGGTCATCATGGAAGTTTCTCCCATGATACGGTCCGCTACAGTCTGTTTCTGTGCCATGGCTTTTCTGGCCTCCTGTCAGAACGGCGTCTTACGTAGCAACGGGGCGTAGTGTGGATCGGCTTGGCAGTCATTCGGCCGCGGCGCCTTGGGCCAGCAGAGACCGCGGAAGCCGAAAATGAGAAGGATCGCGAGTGCGGCGAGAATGAAGACGCCGGCGAGAACATGGACGGATTGAATAAGCTCAAGCATTGGGTGCCCTCCCAGGAAAAGCCTCCATGGCCCATTACCGATGCTCGAACCTAACAGCCACATCGTATGTAGTCTGTTCAAAATTGGTCAGGTCTAAATTTATTTAGGGGCCGAGGAGGGTAGAGAATCTGAGATTGATGGGAGGCCGAATTAAAGCTCTGACAGGCCATACGATAACGATATTAAGTACTTAGGACATGGCTCAGCAGCGGCCATATCCATAATCATCGTCCAACCTGAGCAATATTGATCAGACCGCAATCCCTCTTCTCGGGCATTATTTCATAGCAGCATCGGCATATTCTCTCGATCATGACCTGCCTCCTGAAACTAGGCCACCCGTAATTAGAAAATATGACCTTATGAGTCGGGAGGGGGCCCCGCTAGGCGCCCCTCCCGAACCCACCGCGAAGTCCGCGTGTTCTTAGTGTTTCCCGCAAACTCGGCCGGGGGCACCTTGCCGATCGAGAGGCTTGTTGATCTTTGGTTGACAGGGCGCAGAAAGAGTCTGTAAAAAGGACTCTACGCAAGGGTTCCTCCAGCACCCCACCCCTTGCACGGGAGGACGGATCGATGCCTAATGCCTCACCACTGGAAACCGAAGTCGCAAGACTCATCGTACAAACGCTCAATCTGAAGATCGATCCCGCGCAGATTCAGCCGGAGCAGCCTCTCTTCGGGGAAGGTCTTGGCCTTGACTCGATTGACGCGCTTGAACTGTCCCTGGTGATATCCCAATCCTATGGCTATCAGATCCGCTCAGATGATCCGGAGACTGTCGCCACGTTCGGTTCACTCCGCTCGTTGTGCAAAACGATCGGGAAGAATCGGACGAAGTAACATTATATGGCTCCATGAACACCGCCGCGTTGCTTGGCTCCTACCACCCGGAGAACGCGCTGGCCTGGCAGGACGGCCGGCCAATTACTTACACCCGCTTTCTTTCGGAGGTGGCAGCCCTAGCCGACCGGCTCCCTGACATGCCGACGGTCATCAACCTGGCCGATGACCGCTATCGGTTCCTCATCGGGTTCGCCGCTGCCTTGGTCCGAGGGCAGACCACGCTGCTTCCTCCCAGCCGTGCGCCCCGCGCGTTGGCCCAGATCGCAAGAGCCTATGGCAGCAGCTATTGCCTGGCAGATGGCCTGGAGACAGTTGAAGGAATTCCTGCCTTTCAGATCCCGGTGGGTGGGTGGAGTGCGGCTCCCAATCCGAAGGTTCCCCAGATCCCTCTTGACCACCCGGCGGTGGTGGCCTTTACATCAGGCAGCACGGGCAGCCCTCGTCCAAATCCCAAAACCTGGGGCTCCTTAGTCTCAATCGCCCGGAGTACAGGGGCCCGGCTTGGGCTCAAGGCTTCCGATCACACGACCGTCGTCGCGACGGTTCCTCACCAGCACATGTACGGTCTCGAAGCGTCGATCATGCTCCCCATTCAACATGGGATGGCGTTTCATGTGGGACGGCCGCTCTTCCCCGAAGATGTGCGTGTAGCATTGGCCGAAGTTCCATCCCCGCGCATTCTTGTGACCACCCCCTTGCACATCATGGCCTGTGTCACAGCTCGCACGCCGCTGCCTCAAGTGGAGTTTATTCTCTCCGCGACCGCCCCGCTCTCGGTCTCCTCGGCCAAACAGGCGGAGGCCTTGTTCCACACCAGCGTGTATGAGGTGTACGGGTTCACTGAGGCCGGCAGCCTCGCGACGAGGCGGACGGTAGCCGGTGGAACCTGGCACGTGTTGGACGGTATCACGCTGCATCAGAAATCAGCTGGGTGTTCCCTGCAAGCGCCGTACTTGCGTGAGGCGATCCCCTTTCCTGATCTGGTGTCGCTGCAAGGGCCACATCGGTTCGTGTTGCATGGACGTGGCACGGATCTGGTGAACATCGGCGGGCACCGGGGTTCGTTAGGCGATCTGAACCACAAGCTGAGCGAGATCGAGGGGGTCCAGGATGGAACGTTCTTTCTCCCGGACGACACCGGAACCGCAGTCACACGTCTGACGGCCTTCGTGGTTGCGCCCGGAAAATCAGCGAAGCAAATTCTGTCAGCGCTTCGAGAAGTCATTGATCCGGTGTTTCTTCCCAGACCACTTCACGTGGTCCACACCCTTCCCCGTAACGAGACCGGCAAGCTCACGAGAGAGGCCTTGCTCGGACTGCTGCAAGAGCTTCACAAAGAGGAGCGGCATGGGACCTGAGCGGATTGTCACAATCGGTGCGACCCATCCATCATTGGCTGGGCACTTCCCTGGCCATCCTGTGGTCCCTGGCGTTGTTATGCTGGGAGAAATCATGAACGCCATCCGCGAGATGGCCAAAGAGAAAATCGAGTTTGTGGGCATGCCGTCGGCGAAGTTCATGTCGCCTCTGAACCCTGGAGAGCCTCTCACTATCAGGTTGGACCAGCAGGGCGACGGCGCAACGGAGTTTACATGCACAACTGGGTCTCGACTCATTGCGAGTGGCTGCCTGCGATACCGCATCGCCGCCGATGATTCCACGGGTGATTCGTGAGTGTGGGGTGGTTGCGACAACGCGAACGCGGCAGCCGGACGATGTGGCGGTTCATGATCTGGATGGCGCTATCCGTCGGACGTCCGGCCGCGCGCGCCTTGCTCTATCCGATCTGCGTCTATTACCTGGTGTTTTCGAGGCAAGCGCCCCACGCCATCCGACCCTACTTGATTCGGGCGCTGGGACGCCCGATCAGCTGGCGTGACCTGTATAGGCAGTATCACTGTTTCGCGTCGACGCTCCTTGATCGTATCTATCTGCTAGCCGGACAATACGGCCGTTTCGACATCGACATACGGGGACTCGACTTGCTCAAGGACCGCTTGGCTCGTGGCCAGGGATGTGTCCTGCTCGGTTCGCATCTGGGGAGCTTCGAGATCGTGCGTGCCATCGGGCTGACCCAGCGGGATCTCGAGATCAAGATTCTCATGTACGAGCAGAGTACGCCGATGATCCGTGACATCTTCCGTGACTTGAATCCCGCGGTCGCCGATGCGGTGATACAGACTGGCTCGCCGGACACGATGCTGCGAGTCAAGGAATGTCTGGACCGCGGAGGAGTGGTGGGAATTCTCGGGGATCGTCTCCTGAAGCAGGATCAGGCCACGCCCTGCAAGTTCTTCGGCAAGCTTGCAAGATTCCCTCCCGGAACCATGTGGCTCACGAGCATCTTAAAGGTGCCGGTCATTCTCTTCTTCGGGCTCTACCGGGGAGGGAATCGCTACGAGGTCCATTTCGAGTTGTTCGCCGACGAGGTGACGATCGACAGACGGCATCGAGACCAGGAGATTCAGCAATGGACCCAGCGCTACGCCGACCGCCTGGAACACTACTGCCGCCTGGCGGCCGACAACTGGTTCAACTTTTATGACTTTTGGGGAGAGCAACGGTAGCTGGTCGTTGAGACTGCCTGCCGTGTTCCTCATCTGGTTTTTCTTGCTGGGTCCTGCGCCGATGTCCGCGGCCCAGACGTCGCACCAGTCTGAACGCGAGGGAGGATCAACCGGCTGGAACGCGGAACAGCTCATCGAGAGCCTGGCCAAGAACCGGCAAGCGGAAGTACGGTTTGAAGAGACCGCGTTTTCGAACCTGCTCACGGAACCGTTGAAGACCCAAGGCATCTTGCGCTTCACTCCCCCGGCGAGGCTTGAGAAACACGTGACCGCGCCGTATGACGAACGCTACCTCGTTGAAGGCGATACGGTCCTCTTCGAGAGAAAGACGAAGGGCATCAACAGGACCCTTTCCTTGCAAGACTACCCTGCGCTCCAGGGGTTTGTGGAGGCCTTTCGGTCGACTCTGGCCAATGATGTCGTCACCCTGAAGCGTTTTTATAGCGTGACGCTGCAGGGTGAGCCGCGACGATGGGTCCTGATTCTGCGTCCACTGGATAAAGCCACGCAGGAGCTGGTGGAGTCTATTCGATTCTCCGGGGAAGGGGAACAAGTGAGGGTCATTGAGATCCGGGCGCCGGATGGAGATCGGTCTGTCATGGTCATTACAGGGGGCGCAGAGTGACCAGACGAGCCTGGGTCATCTTTCTGATCTGGGGCATGGCGCTGGGGTTCGGAGCGTGGTTCGTGGCTGCGCGCGCACACGTTGAGACTGAACTCTCCCGCATGTTGCCGGAGGGTGCCACCCCGACAGAACGCCTGTTACTCACTGAACTGCGAACAGGCGTGACCGGGCGGCTCATCCTGATGGCCTTGGAAGGACAGGATCCCGATCTGCTGGCAGGAGCCAGCAAACAGTTGGCGGCATGGATGCGCGAAAACGGCGCGTTCCAATATATCGGCAATGGGGAGCAAGCGTGGACGAAGGAGGAGATGGAACGTCTCTTTCAGTATCGGTATGTGCTCAGTCCAGGCGTGCAGGAGTCTACGTTCAGCCGAGCCCATCTCCGCGACTCCCTTGAGCAGCGGCTCAGCGAACTTGCCTCCCCGGTATCCTCTATGGTCAAGGGGCTGATCCCGGCCGACCCCACCGGGGAGTTCATGAAGATCCTTCAAACCTGGAACACGTGGACGGGGCTGACGAGACACCAAGGGGTGTGGTTCTCGTCGGACAGGCGGCGCGCGTTGCTCTTGGCGGAGACGAAAGCGGCCGGCTTTGATATGGAGTCCCAGGAACGAATACAGGGGCAAATCAGAGACGCCTTCAGGCGAATCGCCGGAGCTCCGACCGGTGCGGCCTCCGTTCGTTTGGTGATGACGGGACCCAGCGTCATTGCCGTTGAGATGCAGCAGACCATCCAGGACGATGCGTGGCGGTTGTCTTTGTGGGCGACGGGGCTGGTCACGACGTTTCTCCTTGTCAGTTACGGATCAGTCTCCATTCTTGCTCTCAGTCTCGTGCCCTTGACGAGCGCGATCGTGGCGGGGATCGTCGCCGTGGATCTTGCGTTCGGATTCATTCACGGTATTACCTTGGCGTTTGGGATTACGTTGCTTGGCGTCGTGGACGATTATCCCATCCATCTGTTCAGTCATCTCACCAGGGAGACCCGGGCGCCGGCCGTCATGAAAGAGATCTGGCCGACGATGCGCCTTGGAGTCATAGCGACGGCTCTTGGTTTCTCGGCATTACTCCTGAGCGGATTCCCCGGCCTGTCTCAACTGGGGCTGTTCGCGATTGTCGGCTTGTTCACGGCCGCAGGCGTGACCCGTTGGGTACTTCCACACCTCGTTCCCGCGGGATTTCAAGCGAGGCGCGAAGGGCTGCAGGTCGCGCGCTGGGCCGATACGCTGGCAAAGGCACGACTCGTGGTGCCGCTGGTTGTGGGCCTTGCCATCGGCTCGTTCGTCTGGTCTGATACGCCGCTGTGGGAGCAGGACATTGCCAATCTGAGCCCGATCCCGACCGAGAAGATGGTGCGGGATCAAGCCCTTCGCAATGAACTGGGGGTGCCGGATGTCCGGGATCTCATCGTGGTGGAAGGCTCAAGCGAAGAGGAGGTCCTCAAGCGGAGTGAGACGGTTGCGCTCGCGTTGGACCCACTCGTGGCAAAAGGGGCACTTGGCGGGTACGACTTCGCTGCTCGCTACCTGCCCAGCCGCAGGACGCAGCAGGCGCGCCAAGCGGCGTTGCCTGATCGCGAGACCTTGGAGCGGAATCTCACTTCGGCCCTGAAGGGCCTGCCTTTCAAGCCCAGCCTGTTTCAGCCGTTTCTGGACGCGGCAGGGAAAGCCAAGACGCAGGAGCCGGTCGACAGCCGGACGTTCCGCGGGACGGCGCTGGGGCTCAAACTGGACTCGCTGTTGTTCATGCGTGAGGGGCGCCGGGTCGCGGTCGTGCCGTTGCGTGGCGTCACTGACAGACAGAAGTTCCGCGACCTGCTGAGTCTAGGGCGGGACCCCGAGGTCACGTATTTGGACCTGAAGGAAGAATCGAACCGAATGGTCGGCGCTTACCGGAATGAGACGCTGGGGCTCTTGGGATGGGGTGCCTTGTCTATCGGCCTCGTGCTGCTTGTCGGGCTCCGTGCTCCCCTCACGGTCCTGCGAGTGATGCTTCCCATCGTGAGCGCCATTGTGGTCGTCGCTGCCGTGCTCCATGCTTTCGGCGAACGGTTTTCGCTGTTCCACATCGCGTCCTTTCTGCTGGTCATCGGCCTCGGGTTGGACTATGCCTTGTTCTTTAACCGAAGACAGGGGACCCTGGGGGAACGGGGACGCACCGTCTATGGCCTGGTCGTGTGCAGCACGACCACGATCCTGGTATTCGGCGTATTGACTCTCTCGCAAATCCCTGTGTTGCGGGCGATCGGAATGACCGCGGCGCTGGGATCGCTGGCCTGCCTGTTCTTCGCCGCGCTCTTGTCAGAGGACAGACGTCATGCAGCCTGAAACAAGATCGATGGACCCGCTCATTCTGAGCCGCTATACGGTGGTCTCAGCTCTGGGGAAGGGCCTCGATGAAACCTATCGGGCCTTGCGGGATCGGCGTTCCGGGTTGCGGCCGTGCGACTTCGAGGATGTGGCGATCAAAACCTATATCGGCCGGGTCGAGGGATTGGAGGACGTGCCGGTCGGCGGTGGCTCGAGAGCCAAGGAGCTGGCGCAGTTCGACTGCCGGAATAATCGGCTCGCGCTCCTCGGACTCCAGCAAGATGGGTTCACGTCGGCCGCGCTTGAGGCCCGGGAGCGCTACGGTAGGCACCGCGTGGCGGTGATCCTCGGTTCCAGCACGTCGGGCATCCTGGAGACGGAACATGCGTATCGCCACCGTGACCCAGCCACCGGTGCCTTGCCGGCGTCGTACCTGACCCGCCATCGCTATACCCAGAATATGTTTTCGGTCGCGCATTTCGTGCGCACGTACCTGGGGCTGAGGGGACCGGCGATGGTGATTTCGACGGCGTGTTCTTCCAGCGCCAAGGCGTTTGCAACGGCGGCACGATTCATTGAAGCCGGGTTCTGCGATGCGGCAGTGGTCGGCGGCGTGGATAGCCTCTGTCAGACGATTCTGTATGGATTCGCCTCGCTGGAGCTGCTGGCGCGCGGCCCTTGCCGCCCATGCGATGAGGAACGCGACGGGCTGACGTTGGGCGAGTCGGCCGGATTCGCGTTGCTGGAAAAATCAGGACGCGCAGGGCATCCCGGAGCCGTGGCGTTACTGGGCTACGGGGAGAGTTGCGACGGGTATCATATGTCGCATCCCCATCCGGAAGGGGCGGGGGCGATCGGAGCGATGCAAGGGGCGTTGCGGCGGAGCGGGCTTCAACCCGGGGACATTGACTACATCAATCTGCACGGAACCGCGACCAGGGCAAACGACAGCATCGAAGATAAAGCCGTCAACGCGGTGTTCGGTCCCTCGACCCCATGCAGCTCGACCAAAGGGTGGACGGGGCACACCCTGGGGGCCGCGGGAATCACGGAAGCGGTGATTGCCGCGCTATGCCTCACGCGCAGCTTCGTTCCGGGGACGTTGAATACGACTCGAGTCGATTCCAGCTTGAGAAGTCACGTGCTGTTGGAAAATCAGGAACAGCCGGTTCGGCGGGTGTTGAGCAACATCTTCGGGTTCGGCGGCAACAACTGCAGTGTCATCCTGGGGTTGTTCTGATGAGCGTGTACGTTGACGGTATGGGAATGCTGGGACCAGGCCTTGTGGGTTGGGAGCCCAGTCGCGTAATTTTGGCCGGAGACGTCGGGTATCACGAGACTCCGCCGCCTGATCCTCCGGCGAGCATTCTTCCGCCGAACGAGCGCAGGCGGAGTAGTGATTGCGTTCGATGGGCGTTGCATGTCGCACAGGAAGCGATCGAGCAGGCCGAGACCGACCCCAAGACCCTCGCGACAGTGTTTGCCTGTTCGTGCGGTGAAATGGGCATTCTGAATCAGTTGTGTACGGCCCTTGCCACGCCGCAGCGGGCGATTTCGCCCACGCTGTTCCACCACTCCGTCCATAATGCCGCATCCGGTTACTGGGGCATCGCCACGGGCTCACAACAATCATCAACCGTGCTGTCTTGTTACGATTCGTCTTTCTGTGCCGCGTTGTTGGAGGCGGTCGCCTATGCGCACCTCGAGGAGCGGCTGGTGCTCCTGGTGGCCTATGATCTTCCGCCTCCCCCTCCGCTCTATGCCGCGCGACCGCTGCAAGGAGGATTCGCGGTCGCTCTTGTGTTGGCACGGGCTCCTGCGCCGCACAGCCTCGCCCAGCTTGACCTCACGCTTTCCAATGACCGATCCGGTGAAGCGACCGGCATGGCCGACGCACGACTGGAAGCCCTTCGGAGCGGGAATCCGGCCGCGCGGTCGTTGCCACTCCTCGCCGCCATCGCGAGGCGCCGCGCCGCACTGGTCCGTCTGGAATATCTCGAGGATCAACACCTCTTGGTCCAGGTCACGCCATGCCGATCATGAGCAAAACCGACCTCTGCCGATTGATCCCCCACGGGGGAGCCATGTGCCTGTTGGATGCGGTCGAGCAGTGGGACGAGACCAGCATTATCTGTAAGACTGCGTCGCATCGCGATGCGACGAACCCTCTCCGGCGAGACGACCAGTTGGAGGCGGTCTGCGGGCTGGAGTATGCGGCACAAGCCATGGCGGTGCATGTCGGGCTTCTGCAGGAGGGGAAAGAGCGTCGCATCGCCCTGGGGTACCTGGGAGCCGTGAAGAACCTGACGCTTCGGGCCGGTCGTCTGGACGACGTGAAGGAAGATTTGACGGTTCAGGCGACCCGTCTTGTCGGCCAGGGAAGCAGCTTCATCTACACCTTTCGAGTGTCGGCTGGGCCACAAGAGTTGCTGAATGGGCGGGCCTCCATCTTCCTCAAGGACCTCGACCACCAACCATGAAGCGGGCCTTGGTCACAGGCGGCAGCGGTGAGATCGGGGCCGCGATCTGCCGGCAACTGGGGCAGGAGGGGCTGCACGTCATCGTCCATGCGCATCGCCATCGCGCGTCGGCTGAAGAGGTGACCAATCAGATCATCGGAGCAGGCGGATCGGCCAGCGTGGCCTGCTTCGATGTCAGCGATGCCCAGGCAACCCAACGTGCCCTGGCGCAGATTCTGGAAGCCGGTCCGATCCAGGTGCTCGTGAACAATGCAGGCGTCCACGACGACGCCCCGATGGCGGGCATGCGGGCGGACCAATGGAGCCACGTGATCGCTGTCTCGCTGGGCGGCTTTTTCAACGTGACTCAGCCGTTGCTCCTTCCGATGATCGGCACGCGGTGGGGACGGATCATCACGATTTCGTCGATCTCGGCCCTGCTGGGCAATCGCGGCCAGACGAATTACGCGGCGGCTAAAGCGGGGCTCCACGGCGCCTCCAGATCGCTGGCGCTGGAGGTCGCTTCCCGTGGGGTGACCGTCAATGTGGTTGCGCCGGGCATTATCGAATCGCGGATGGTCGAGCAGACCTTCAAACCGGAACAGATTGAGGCACTCGTGCCGATGAAGCGGGCCGGCACGCCTCAAGAGGTTGCGTACCTGGTCGGATTCCTGGCCTCCGAGAAGGCGGGCTACATCTCCGGGCAGGTGATCGGAATCAATGGGGGGATGGCGTGAACGCCGGCTCACAGTCAGCGACCAACGCCCTGATCGGTTACTGGGTGGTGATCCCGGCGTATAACGAAGCCGCGACGATCCGGGATGTGGCATCCCGGGCGCTTCGAGAGAGCACGAACGTGATCGTCGTCGATGATGGGTCTACCGATGGCACGGCAGAAGCCCTGGTTGGTTTGCCCGTGGCAGTGTTGCGAAATCCCACGAACTGTGGGAAGGCCGCCAGCCTGTGGCGTGGCTTTCAGCAGGCATTGGCTGCTGGAGCCTCTGGAGTCGTGACGCTGGACGGCGACGGCCAGCATGAGCCGGAAGACATTCCAAGATTGTTAGCTGAAGCTGCCTCACATCCTAATTATGTGATCATCGGAGCACGCCGTCGAGATCAGCGACGCGCGGCCTTCTGGCGCTATGTCGCGAACCGTGTGGCTGATTTCTGGATCTCCTGGGCCGCGGGCTATTCATTGGCAGATAGTCAGTCAGGCTTTCGTGTCTATCCCGCATCACTGTTGAGTAGTGTGAAGATCAAACATGGAAAAGCCAGGAGCTTCGTCTTCGAAAGCGAGATTCTGATCGAGGCCACACGCTTAGGATATCGAAGCCTGCCGGTTCCCATTGAAGCCCTGCGCCGTCCGGGAGCGCGACCTAGTTATTTTCGGCCGGTGCTTGATATCGCCCGCATCACCTACATGGTGGGGTGGAAACTCATTTCCAGGGGCATGTACCCGATCGGACTCTACCGCTCCCTTTTTGGACAGGCCTCCTACCAGTCGAGGGGTGGTGACGGTGTTGAGGAGGTGCCGCCCGACGAATCATTGTCCTTAGGGCGACGAAACACGAACAGATAATTGTTGAACGGCGTCCCACCCCACATCGGGAAGATTTCTTCGGTAAAGCCTCGCGCGCGGAATGGCTTCGCAATCGTCTCGCGCGTGGGAAAGTTGATGGTACTCCCCTTGTGCCAGTGCAGGGCGTGTGCGAGGCGTTCCACGATGTTGGTTAGTTTGAAACGGTTGCTGGAGTCGCGCGGGCATTGGCGAATGACCGCGACGCCGCCGGGCGCGATGCTTGCGGCGGCCGTGTCCAGCAGTCGGCGTTGGTCGTCGTCGTTGATGTAGTGGAGGAGGTCGAGCATCACCATGTTGCCCTGGAACTGAATCGGTGTCCGCGCGTCCTGATGGATGAAGCTCAGGTTCTGGTTATAGGCCTGGGCAACCTGCTGCGCCACCGCGATTCTGCCCGCATCCCAATCGACGCCGATCATCCGCGACTGCAGGCCGCGTTGGCGCAAGTAATACGGCAGGATTCCTATGCCGCAGCCGAGATCCAGAATCGGCAGACTCGATCCACGGAGGCGCTCGAAGACGACCGCATACATCGGATCGATGCGCAGTTTTCCGCGGATGTATCCCTTCAGCCAGGGCCCCCTGAATAGTGACGTGACTTGAGCGCAGGCCGACTCGTGGTCCTGCGGAGCGGTCGTAGAAAAAACCAGTCCCATAGAGGATTATGAGGTGCCGCCGGTTCGATGCCGTACTTCAGGTGCCGAACGAGTCCGCAAACAGGGCAGGGGAATATCCTAGATGCGTCATGTGTTCGACAAATGCGTCAAGCAGGAAGAAGTTCTCCGGTCTCATGCCCTGCATATTCCATTTTGACATATTGCGTGGGAAGGATTGCCGATGCGCATGCACGAATTCGTGGGGGTGGCAATAGAACACCAGCCGCGAAGACCGTCGGGAGATCCGGCGGACCATCCACTTCATCACCGGCAGGCCGAGCACCCGGAGCGTGGCCATGTTGGCTGGGAACAGGAATGCTGAGGGGGCCATCTCGACGATTGAGCTGTTTCCCGGCACGCGTAGGTGGCTTGACGAGAGGCGGTATGGCTCACTCGGGGCGCGAAAGTATTTCAGGTAATGCACCCGGCCGAAGCCGCAATCAAATCGCCGTGCCGGCACCGATGAATCGTAGCGGTATCCCTCGTCTTCGAGCGCGCGCAAGGTTGTTTCACTGATCCACAAGCTCGGGGCGCGGAAGACCACCGGGCGAACTCCTGAGGCTTTCTCCACGGCCTCCGTGGCCAGCCGGATCCATTCTCGCTGCTGGTCATAACCAGCCGACCGGAAATCCTCGTCCTCCTCGAGGCCACCGTGCTCCCACCCATGCGTGCCGAGTTCGTGCCCTCGACGCCGACATTCCCTGATCAGATCCGCATAGGCGTCCGCGAAACGCCCGGCAACAAAAATCGTGGCCTTGAGCGTCCATCGATCGCAGAAATCCAGCAAGCCTTCCAGCCCGACCTCGGAACCAGGGACCCAGTCCACATCGATGGTGAAGTGCCATGGCGTGGGTGTTTGTGGACGCATGCGATGTCGATGTTGAGATCCATCCCGAGGCTCAGAGGGAATTTGGGACGGAGTCCGGTGATTACGCTATCTTGAAGCTATCCGGCTGCGCATGCTGGGATGTCGCAGGTTGTCGGAGACGAACACGGGTCGGCGACACCGACTGGCTCACGTCAGGGGTCTTCTCTTGCCCCAGAATGCCTTCGATCTCCAGCAATAACTCACTTCGGCACATCTCTCCTTGAAGGTACAGAACCTGGGTGTGGACCGGCAGTTGCTGCTTGAGGATGTCGCTGACCGTACCGATGTGTTCCGGGTATCGAATATACACCTTGAAGAGGGCCTGCCCATACCACTGTCCGCGAGTGACTCCGTGGAGCTGTTCAGTATGGGTGATCAGGGCATTCAAATTGTGGAGTATTTCCAGCGTCTGTTGATGAGGCGCGCCGATGTGCTTACTGACATGACCGACCACGCTCGCCGTGCCGGCGATGAGCAGGTGGGACCCGGAGACGGATGGCCGCAGGGTGGCTCTTGCGAATGACGGGCTGCGCGGACCATAGACAGGAGGGTACTCGTACGCGCTCACCTGCCGCGGATTCTCGATGTGCGTTCCAGGCTCCCTGGCCGCCAGGAAATGGATTTCCAGCGGGCCAGAGGTCGTCCCGACGGCGGTCCCCGCAGGCAGGGTTCGAGGGAAGTTCGAAAGGCCCTCAGCCAGGGCCTGGTGTCGGCCAACGCAAAAGCGCTGGTACCGTGTCAGCCCGTCGGATTCAAGGTTGATGTGGGGAAAGTAATTCCACACCCGCAACAAATGAGGGTAGCCCAGGGCACGAGCCTGGACGAGCAGGCGTCGATAGACGGTGTAGGTCAGGAGGTCCAGCGGCGTGCCCGGGCGTTCTTCCACTTGCAACGCGCCAAAGAGGACCTCATCGTTCATTGCGAAGTGGATTCCCTCGGCCTGGTGATAGGTGACCGGCAGTGTGCTCGTCCACACCTCGGCCAAGGGAGGCTCGTTGAATTGTGGCAGATCGAGGGAGACGACCGGACAGGCACCAAAGCCGCGAGGCTGCCCGGGACGCCGGTCATAAAGGACGATCCCCAGGACATTGGATGGCGAGGCCTTCAGAAGGGTTTCTAATCGAGCCGTCTCCACGTAAGCGGTGCGGAGAGCATGGGTATTGGAGATTGGGTTACGTTGAGCGGACCTCACCGGTGGGGACCAAGCCCCCCGATCCACGACCCACCGGTTTGACTTCGCTTGGCTCACGCCGCCGATCTCCATTTGTGGTCGCCGCTGCACCTAAGCCACCGAGTTCACCACGTAATCCTTGACCTCGGCCCCCTCAGAAAGGGATCCCCTGAGGTCACAAGCCACCGTGAATAAGATGATGGAGGCGCGCGGTTTGGGGACTTACCGAACGCCTCACCGGCTAAGGTCGATCGCACTGCTTCCTTCATCCTGATCACGCAAGGAGCAGGACGTACCCCTACGCTACGGAATCGCATCTCCCGCGACGTCCACGGTCACCGGTGTGAAAATGAGCGTCAAGGGGGGAAGGAGGTACCACAATGTGAACTCGTTTGATTGTACGATTCTCACCTTCGTCGCACCGGTTTTCTTCGCCTCTGCGGTGAAATCCTTGACGGTGTTCTGCAGGGTGGCGTCTCCCCAGAGCGGTTGGGTGATGAATAGGTGAACCGCATAGTTCCTCGTGTTAATGTGCGTCACCTTGTCGCCGTCCATTCCTTTCAAGCCACTAAAATCCGTCGCTTTGCTGGAGATTGAGCAGCCGGCCGCCACTCCCATGACGAGCACGAGCATCACCATCACCATAGCGGAATGTCTCATATGCCTCCTCCTTTCGGGCCGCGCGCATTATACACACGCCCATTTTAGTGTGTGAATTTCGGGTAATCTACCATTCTAGAAAGATTAAAACAAGTTCCAAATTGCACACTTTTGAAAATTCATCAGCCGAACAGCTCCACGCTCGCCCTGCTCGAAGCCAACGGTAATTAAAGGAACTCTAGTCGAGCAATCCGCCCCCGTCTCTCAATAAATTCACAAGTTGAGCAATTTGGAACAGACTACAAACGATATGGCTGTTAGGGTTGCTATAAATCAACGTGCTTGTGGGCATAAACGCCCGAGGAGGAGATCGTGAAGATTCGCTTTCTGATAACGCTTTGCACCGGGAAACAGATCATGGGAGACACCATGAAAGGAGAAACGAGATGAGTACCATTTTGATCATCGTGTTGGTTCTGCTACTCGTTGGCGTACTGCCCACCTGGCCTCACAGCGCAAACTGGGGGTACTTACCCTCTGGTGGACTGGGCCTCGTCCTCCTGATCCTGATCATACTGGCCCTGACTGGACGGCTCTGACGACCGGCTCCCTGAGGGGCAGGGTATGGCGTTCAGAGACCTCGCGCAATGCCCCGTCGGTTTGCACATGTGCTGGCGCCGCTCGGAAGAAGCATTCTGTGTGGCCTCACACGAAAGGACAGGCCCATGAAACCAGCAACGATTCTCGGCATCGCGCTCATCATTCTCGGCGTCGTGGCATTTGCCTACCAAGGCATCACCTATACGACCCAAGAAAAGGTTATTGACCTTGGTCCCCTCCAAGCTACGGTCGAGAAAGAGAAGACCATTCCGCTTCCACCCATTGTAGGAGGACTGGCGCTTATCGGAGGGATTGTCCTGCTTATCGGCGGAGCCAGGAGAGCGTAGCGTAGCCGGTATCTACCACCGGCCGACTCCTGCTTCGGAAGGAGACCGCGAATGAAACCGAATGGAAAACCGTCTTTCGACCCTCAGATCTTTCTGGCCAAGGTCGGCGAAGGCAGGACAATGGCAGACTACCAGAAGAACCAGATCGTGTTCTCGCAAGGGGATGCGGCGGACGCCATCTTTTATATCCAGAACGGCAAGGTCAAACTCACGGTCGTTTCCAAACATGGCAAAGAAGCGGTCATCGCCATGTTGGGGGTCGGCGACTTCTTTGGCGAGGGATGCCTGGCGGGCCAGCCGCTGCGCATGGCCACCGCCGCTGCTATGTCCGTGTGCGCGATCGTGCGGCTGGAGAAGCGGGGCACGATCCGGGTGCTCCACGACGAGCCGGCCTTTTCCGAGCTGTTCCTCGCCTATCTGCTCTCCCGCAACACTCGGCTTGAGGAAGACCTGGTGGATCAGCTCTTCAACTCCAGTGAGAAGCGACTGGCGCGGATGCTGCTCCTGATGGCCAACTTCGGGAAGGAAGGCACACCGCTGCCGGTGATTCCGCAGATCAGCCAGGAAACGCTGGCGGAGATCGTTGGCACCACTCGGTCACGAATCAGCTTTTTCATGAACAGGTTCCGCAAACTGGGCCTCATCAAATACAACGGTGGACCGGAGGGACTGGAAGTGCACAGCTCGCTGCTGAGTATCGTCCTCCACGACTGACGTACGGCGGCCGACGATGGCGGGACCTGAACCCGCCCCCGCCCCCTAAATAAATTCAAAGACCATGAGCAATGTTGACCAGACTATAACCGATGTTGCTGTTAGCATAGGGTATCGCCGTCGGCATCATCATAGGTATGGCGTTGCACACCCGAACGTCGCCACAGAGCACCAGGTTTTTGTTCACGGAGAAACGAGACTTCTCACCGGGAGGACCAACATGACGAATCACACGAATCGTTGGAAGGTGACGACTATTGCTTTAGGTCTGATCGCCTCTGCTGCTGTGATCACAACAGTGGTGACGGGCTGCAACACCATGGAAGGCGCCGGTAAAGATATAAAGAAGGGCGGCCAGGCAATAGAAGACTCTGCCGATAAACACAAATAGTAACGTTGTGTTTTAATTTATATTCTATGGAGAAAGAAGACAAAGCCACGGTGATTCGCCGATGGATCGATCCGGAGGAACGCATCACGGTAGATTTTGAGGATGAGAAAGACCTCAACGCCGTGGTGACGGGATGCACCCCTGAAAGCGTCGCCCTCGCGCTCGAGACCTCCGTTCCTCACCTGCGGCAAGCGATCACGATACCATTGCATGCCGTTGAGATTGGGGAGGATAGGGCCAGATATACGCGAGACCCTGATAAACCCCTTCAGTATGGCAGGTTGAGACTGACAATTCGTCACAAGCGGCCGCAAATGGTCTAACGCCACGCCCATCAGAGAAAGGACTCAACAATGAAGAAGTCAACAATGAAGACTGGGCAGTTCATGACCGATATCCACACTCTCCGGGCTCGTGCCCGACAGCACATTGAGGAGGGTGCGATGACACCCGGTTACCAAGCGAAGCCCCGCGTCGTGATTCAGTTGCTGAATGAAGCGCTCGCCACGGAAATCGTCTGCGTCCTTCGCTACAAGCGACATTACTTCATGGCCGCAGGAATCAGTTCGGAGAGCGTCAAGGCAGAGTTTCTCCAGCATGCCATTGAGGAGCAAACTCACGCGGACCAGATCTCGCAACGCATCGTTCAACTGGGAGGAGAACCGAATCTTTCACCGGAAGGGTTGTTGAGTCGCAGTCATTCCGAATACATCGAAGGCGAATCACTGATCGATATGATAAAGGAAGACCTCGTTGCTGAGCGGATTGCCATCGATAGCTACAGAGAAATGATCAACTACTTCGGCAATGACGACCTCACCACGCGCCGAATGCTGGAAGGGATTCTTGCAACCGAAGAAGAGCATGCGGAAGACTTAGCAAGTCTTTTGAAAGAGCAAAACACACAGAGTACCTGGCATCATTTAAAAGACCTTGAGAGTCATCGTAAGAAAGGGAGGTAAGTCATGGGCAAGGGCCTCATCATGTGGTCGTTAGGCGTGCCGGCATCGATCTCTAACAAAGGAGGGAGAACCTATGAACGCTGATCAACTCAAAGGAAAATGGATGCAGTTCAAAGGTGAACTCAAACAGCAGTGGGGCAAGTTTACCGATGATGACTTGCAGCAGATCGAGGGGAACTACGACAAGTTTGTCGGCAAAGTCCAGGAACGGTATGGCGATAAAAAGGACGAGCTCATGAAGTGGGCTGACCAGTGGTATCAGCGGTCTCAGAAGCCCCCGCCCCCTCAATAAATTTGGCGCTTCCGAGTTTAGCATGGGTCATTCTTTCCCCTCTCCCTTGAAGGGAGAGGGGTAGGGTGAGGGTGAATGCCCGGCCCAATGTCGGCGATCAAATCAGGGCCCAAGTGGAGCCTCAGGGCTATGCCTACTCGATCAACATGGCCAGTGATTCGACTCAAGCGGGAACTCCCGACAAGAAGCCAACTGCTCCTCCCGCGAAAAGCGATCTACCCGAGACCATCAAGAAATAACGGGTCTTCTATCTTCTTCCCCGGGCTCCGTGCCCGGGGAACCGTTTCCGTAGCGTGAGCGAAACCGGACCGTTGAGCGATCAATGGTGCCTTCGACCATCTGGGCTCCTCTTTCAAGTCGGCATGGACTCCCCCCGGATATTGGCCTAAAATGGCTGCTTCCCGGTCTGCCAGGCGCGCTCCTACAGCAAGACTCGGCTGATGATCGGGCTGTAACGGAGCGAGAGCTCGCACATCAGCCATCATGCCTGGATTCAGATTGACAGCCGTTCTGAAAACACGATGAGTACGTTCCCACCACCCACCAGCATTGGCCCTGACCTGGAAGAGCCCATCCGCGCCGAGCTCTTCAGCGTCGAGCGCCTCGAGCAGCACGCTGAAAGTCTTGCGGCTGCGCAGATCGTTTTCGCCGAATCGAGGGCGGGTCGGTTGCTCACTCCGCGTGTCCTGGAGAACGGGCGCGTGCTGCTGGAGTCCTACCGGGCCATTGCCCGGGCGATTCAGGAGGAGCATGAGATTACCCCCGCAGCCGAGTGGCTGGTCGATAACTTCCACATCGTCGATGAACAGCTTCGCGAGATCCGCAATGACTTGCCGCCGGGCTTCTACCGACAATTGCCCAAACTGGCCTCCGGTCACTTGCAGGACTATCCACGCGTGTTCGGTGTGGCGTGGGCGTTCGTGGCGCACACGGACAGCCGATTCGACCCGGAACTGCTGCGCCGCTTTGTGACGGCCTACCAGCGCGTGCAACCGCTCACCATCGGTGAGCTGTGGGCCGTGGCCATCACGCTGCGCGCGGTGCTGGTGGAAAACCTGCGCAGGCTGGCGGAGCGGATCGTCCATAGCCGCGCCGCGCGCCAGGAAGCCGACAGGCTGGCCGACAGCCTGCTCGGTACAGGCGGCCAGTCTCCGGTGTCCCCGGCGACAGCCCTCCGCCGCTTTGAGAACACGCCTCTGGCGACGGCGTTTGTCGTGCAGCTCGTCCAGCGCCTGCGCGATCTGGATCCGAAGGTGCGCCCCATTCTGCTGTGGCTCGACGAGCGCCTGGCCGCGCAGGGCACCACCGCTGACAACGTTGTCCACGCCGAGCACCAGCAGCAGGCGGCCATGAGCGTCACCGTGCGCAACATCATCACCAGCATGCGCTTGACGTCTGCCTTTGACTGGCCGGACTTTTTTGAGAGCGTCAGCCTGGTGGACGAGATTCTCCGTCGCGGCACCCACTTCGCCGAGATGGATTTTTCCACCCGAGATACCTACCGCCATGCCATCGAGGATCTCTCGCGGGGCTCGGGCTACTCGGAAATTGAAGTGGCAAACCGTGTCGTGCAGCGCGCCAAGCGGGCGCGTGTTGGGCCGCACGACGGCGCACAGCCACACCAGGGCCGGCACACCGAG
>JBGPUH010000012.1:0-19615 GCA_041491025.1 Methylomirabilis sp. (SeqCode) | reverse complement strand
TCTCCTAGGTGTCGGCTAACATTCGCTGAAGCCGCAGGAGTAGCACTTCTGGCAGCCCTCCTCGTAGACGAGCGTGGCGAGACCGCAGTCGGGGCACATGTCGCCCGCCTTCAGTGTGGTCTTGCCGCGCGCCGCTAGCATCTCGTGAACGCCGGGCTCCGTCAGGCCGATATGCTCAGCCAGGACCTGGGCGATGGCATCCGGGAGCGAGCGGACTCGGTCTTTCCCGAAGCCCATCTGCCGGCGGCCGCCGATGCCGGAGAGTTGGTTCACTATTTGCTCGACCCGCTCCCTGGGAGACATCGGGGACGGCAGTCTGAGGATTAACGAGACCAGCCGACCGATCGCCTCTGAGACGGCGGACGTGTCGCTGCCGACCTTTCCCACATTCGCGAAGACCTCGAATGGCTCACCCTCGCCGCTCTGGTTCACGGTGATGTATGCGACTCCTAGTGGCGTCTCAGCGCGGTAGGTCACGCCCTTCACCGTTCGCGGCCGAGGCTTGACTTTCAATCCCTCCTCCTGCCGCGTCCCCGTGGTGACTAGGGGGGCTTGTTCGACGAACTCTGGACTCCTCGAGAGTGGCGCAGCGTCCTTCTGCTCCGTCTTCCCGCCCGTCCCCAGGTGAAGGACCTGGGTGTCCTTGCAGCCGTCGCGGAAGACGGTGATCCCCAGGCAACTAAGCTCATACGCCATCAGGTAGGCCTTTGCGATATCATCTGGCGTCGCTGAATGTGGCAGGTTGATCGTCTTTGAGACACCGTTGTCGGTGTTCTTCTGGAATGCCGCCTGCATCTTGACGTGCCACGCCGGGTCGATTTCGTGGGCTGTGACGAACACCCGCTGCACGTCCTCCGGCACCCCTTCAAGCCCGCGAACGACGCCCCTCTGGGCCACGCGTTGCATCAACTCCTCGCTGTAAAAGCCCCGCCGCTTGGCCACCTGCTCGAAGACCGGGTTGATGAAGGTGAGGTGCCGGTCGCCGACGATGTGGCTGAACGCGACGGCGAAGATCGGCTCGATCCCGGACGAGCAGCCGGCGATGATGCTGATGGTTCCGGTCGGGGCGATGGTGGTGACGGTCGAGTTGCGGAGCGGCGTCTTGTCCTTATAGATGCTTCGGGGCCAGCGGGGAAACGGCCCCCGCTCCGCCGCCAGCTTCTCTGAGGCGTCGTGGCCAATGCGCTGAATGAAGCCCATGATCTCCTCGCCCAGCTTGAGGGCCTCATCGCTGTCATAAGGAATGCCAAGCCCGAGGAGCATGTCAGCCCAGCCCATGACGCCCAGACCCACTCGCCGGTTGTTCTGAACCTCATCGATGATGTCCTGAAGCGGGTACGGATTCACCTGGATCACGTCGTCCAGGAATCGAACTGACGTTCGCACCACCTGCTCCAGTCCGACCCAATCGATCCGCTCCGCTGGTTTGGCGTCGGCCGGGATCGAGCAGAGATAAAACTTGGCCAGGTTGATCGAGCCGAGGTTACAGGCGTCATTGGGGCCGAGCGGTTGCTCGCCACAGGGATTCGTGGCCTCAATCACCTCGTCCTGCGGGACCGGATTGGCGGGGCTCGCATTGATCCGGTCGATGAAGACCATCCCCGGGTCTCCGGTCCGCCAGGCCGCGTGGACGATCCGGTCGAAGACATCACGCGCCCGAAGGCGGCCGGTCGTCTGCTTGGTATGGGGATCGAACAGCTCGTAGGTCTCATCCTTCGCCAATGCGTCCATGAATTTTTCTGTCGCAGCGACCGAGATGTTGAAGTTGGTGATCCCACCGTCCAGTTTGCAGTCGATGAACTCCAGGATATCGGGGTGATCCACCTTGAGGATCCCCATGTTGGCGCCTCGCCTCGTCCCGCCTTGCTTGACCGCCTCGGTGGCCCCGTTGAAGACGCGAAGGAAGCTGATGGGGCCGCTCGCCTTACCGCTCGTCGATTTCACCAGCGTGTCCTTCGGTCGCAGCCGCGAAAACGCAAAACCCGTTCCGCCGCCGGATTTATGAATTATAGCGGCTCGTTTCACGGCCTCGAAGATCCCCTCCATCGAGTCCTCAACCGGCAGGACGAAGCAGGCGGAGTACTGAAGGCCGTTGTCCTTGCCGGCGTTCATCATCGTGGGTGAGTTGGGGATGAACCGGTTTTCAACCATCACGTCGTAGAACGACTCAGCGACCTTGCGGGCCTCCGCAGGACTCTTCCCAAACTCCTCTTCCGCTTCGCCAATCGCCGCCGCCACGCGCCAGCACATCTCTTCCGGCGTCTCTTTGACGCCGGTGGCGTCGCGCCTGAGGTACCGCTCCTTGAGGACGCGGAGGGCTGATTCGCTCCACTGGCCGGGCTTGGCCGGCCGCTCACCGAAGGCTTGCATGATGCCCGCTGCCTGTTCAATCCCGCGAGAAGCCGATGAACCCGATACGCCTGCCATCGTGCCCTCCTCTATTTTCGGCGACTCCGCCGGTGCCATTTCCATTGTACCCTTTCAAGCAAGCCGCGAACAGTCAAACTCTACAACTTTTCTCTAGCCATCGAGTCTGTCCGATCCATGCCGTCATGTACTGAATGCATGATAAAGACGGCTCACAACGCCCGCGGTCAGCGGCCGCGGTGCGAGCGTTGCGAGCACTCGGTCCGCTGCACCGCGAGGTTATGCCGGTTGCTGGTGTCTCCAAGACCTCAGTGCGGCCCCCGGGCCCGCCTCTGGGCTTCCATTTCAGGCAGCGTCACGGGGCTCGCCCTCTTCACTCGCCCAGTCAGGCGAAACCGCCACAATTCAAAGAGGAGCCTCGCCGCTCCCAATGGCTCCAGCATCGCGTTTCGGATTCGCACTTGTGTGCGGGCACCTCGGCGCGGCTGGAACTCGTAGACCCGGAACCATGCGAAGCCGTACCCAGGTGGTAAGCTCCGGGCCGACGCTGTAAGTATCTTCGCCTTGAACGGTGGCAACTCGCGATCCAGTTCGCGCACATCGTAAACTGCTTTGCCTCTCCGGTAGTGTCCCTTCTCGGGGAACCAGAAGCTTGATCTGACGGTAGGCACGAGCGAAGTCGATGTAGGACTCGCGTTCTCGACCTCGAAGATCAGCCCACCCGCCTGGCGCTCACGGCTATCCTCGATGATCCGAATCCTCAACGCTGGTCTCCGCGCCAGCCAAGCGAAGAATCGGAACAACCACTCGAAGAGCGACGTCACTTTGCGCGCCTCACGCCTCGAGCCAAATAACGCCTGCGCCCTGAGCCGCGACGCCCACGCCGCTCGTGCGGGGCCGCCGGCTCCTGCCCGGTGTTAGGCGGCGGCTAGCGTCACCTACGAGCGCTCGAATAACCATGGCAAACCAACCGTCATTTGCTCCGCCTCAGAAACTGCGTCACCAAGGACCACGAGATTGACTGCGTCTGCACGGCCGCGGCTATCACCGCGAACACTCGGGTATTCGACCGCAGCAATCTCAAACCGTTCGCATAAATGGGCCAGGAAGTGAGTAGCTCGGTACGGATTCCGTACATTCGGGAATTCTGCCGTCGCGTCGGGCAGGTATTCGCTGTCAAGCAACAGGTAGTGCAGATGCGGGCAACTGGTTTCCAGATTCAGCTCGAGTCTGACGGCTCGGTGGTTGGGCAGGTCGATCGCGAACTCCTGGACCCAGACCTCTGACGAATCGTTTCGGCCAGAACACTCGAGTGCCGCGGTGCGAGCGTCGCCGGCGAGATACAGGACGCGAGCGCCGTATGGGTTGTAACGGCCTTCTACTTGCCCGCCAGGCGGTGGCGCTCCGAAGTCGCCGGCACCTACCGGACTGGAGCCCTTTGAGAACGCGCGAGCCCGCCAAAAACGGCTGGCAAGTCCCGCGCGAGCGACTCGTCTGACCTCAGCAGTGATTTGGCGAGCCACAAGATTCGATCGGTGCAGAGCCTCCCAATCCGGGCAATCCTGTGTCCCACAGATGCTTAGGACGAATTTTTGCACGGCTACATGCTCGGTTGGCGCGTCGTCCCGCAAGTGAAAACCTGAACGACCTGTGGCGCCACGGATGATCCTGGCTGTCAGGGATCCTCCCATGAAACCGCTCCGGCAAGCTCCCGCCGCGTCATTATGAAGTATGTTGGTTAGCATATCCTGATCTTCGCACTTCCAAAGACCGCGTCGATACCCCCCCCCCGGTGTTCGAGGACTTGTCAACGTTTTCCGAACCCTGCGGCTTCCCACAAATACTCGTCAGCAGAATCCAATCAGGGTTGGGACCGACCAGCCACGCCTCTCGAGGTAGTAAAAGATACCAGATTTGGTGTGGAGGACTGTCTCTTACCGCAATATCTAGTGTCTTGTCAAGGAAAAAATGGAGTGTAACTGGATTGAAAGCGAGGCCACTATTCAGGGACTAGTTGCGCAGATGCAGAAGTGCCGATGACCGAGCTGAGTGGGAAATATCAAGGTGGTTTTCGCTTGCCCCATGCAGGCGGGATGTGTAGTATGAGCGAGGAATTCAGGGAACGGAGGAGGAGATGGCCTACGTAGTCGCCCAGCCATGCATTGGGACCAAGGATCGTGCCTGTGTGGAGGTCTGCCCGGTCTCATGCTTCTACGAAAACGAGGACCAACTCTTCATCCATCCACAGGAATGCATCGACTGCGATGCCTGCAAGCCGGTCTGTCCGGTCGCCGCTATCTTCCCCGAGGCCGACGTCCCCGAAGAGTGGAAGTTCTTCACCCAAAAGGCGGTCGATTATTTTGCGGAGAATACAGGCGTGAAGGCGGCGAAGAGCAAGGCAGAAGTCGGATCCGGTGGTGTTGCCGAGGGCTCAACCCACTGGGTTTGGAAAGGCCAAGCAGCCGCGGCCGCCAAATCACCGGCCACGGTGACCGCAACCGCGGCGCCGGTCCAGGCGCCTCCAAAGCCTGTGCCCGCCGAAGTAACAGCGACAGTTCCTAAGGTCCAGGTCCCTCCTGCGCCAGCCCCGGCCACGGTCCACGCCACGGTCTCGGCTGGACCAGAGACCCCAACTGCGCAAGCTCCACCGAAGGCCATGCCCCAGGCGCCACCCTCCCCGCCTTCGCCCACACTCACATCCGAAGCATCGGCCCCGGCCAAGCCGGCTGCAAAACCGGCTGCGAAAGCACCCGCCGCCCCACCGCCCATGCCGATGGACCCGGGTGAGTATCGTCGGATTGAGGCGCTTCTGTACCAGGTACTCGAGATGCTGGCTGGCTCCCGGCCGTTCGATGTGGCAGTATTCTCCGAGGCGGAGGGGACAGGGATGCGGCTGAAAAAAGAGGTGGCCGCTGAGTTCGGGAAGGAGGTGTACACGGTCTCGGAACTCGAGAAGAAGGGGATGGTTCTGCGCCAGAAGCACGACTTGGCTCAATCCCTTCTTCAGGCAGTGGACCGGGCTCAATTCTTTGTTCGTTTCAGGGTGAGACGCCGACGCTTCATGCAAACAGCCGCTGGTGGCGCCGTGACCGCCCTGATCTCGGTCCTCTGTGGCATCCTCTCGCTCCAAACCGTCCGGATCGATTCCCTTTTTACCAGCGCAAATCCCGGCCTGTTGGAGATGCTCCAGTCTTTCCTAAATCCGGAGAGCCTGATCCCGTTCCTGAGCTTTCAGATGATTGCTGGCCTGCTCGGCCTCTTTACCCTTTTTGCAATCTATCAGTGCTGGCACGAGAGCAAGGCGCTACACGAACTCAAGCGGGAGATGCGGGCCAAGCATATGGACCCGCGGCTGATTGCCCGTCTTGCGTAAGGTTATCCTTCACCTGGCTTCCCTTCGCTGCGCTGGCTCGCGGACTGTGGGATGGCCCTTCGTCGCAGGAGCCAGACCAGCGCGACCATCATCCCCAAGACCACGGCCAAGAGGATGACCCAGAAGCCCCGCTGCAGGTACACGCCGAGCAAATAGATCAGATAGAGGTCGTTCTTGCTTTCCCGCCAGGCCCGCTTGTACTCCACCATCGCCGCATCGAGGTGCCCCTCCGCCTGAAGCGCCCGCGCTAACCCGAACCGGGCGAAGGCATAGGTCGGCTCCAGCCGCAGCGCCTGCTGGAACTCCTCGATCGCGGTGCGATATTCCTTCCGCCGAAGCCTCGCCCACCCGATCTTCGCCCGCCCCGCTGCATCGTCGGGGCTGAGGGCCGAAGCGCGCGTCAGGATCTCAAGCGCCCGATCGCTCATCCCCTTCCGGTAGTAGGCCCACCCAAGATCGTACAGGTAGGCCGGATTGTCCGGCTCTGCCGCCAACGCCAGCCGGTATTCTTCTATCGCCTTGTCATAGTCGCCACCCTCCTCCGCGTACAGGCCGGCCATTCCGGCGTGGGCGCGCCCATACCCAGGATCGAGTGCAAGGGCTCGACCGAATGCTTCCCGAGCCTTATCGACCTGCTTCAACTCCAACGAAAGCCACCCCAGGTTGGTCCACGCATCAACATCCTTCGACTGGAGTCGTACCGCCCGCTCCAGCGCGGCCACCGCCTCGGACCATCGTCCCAGCTTCGCGTTGAGGACACCCAATAGATTCCAGGACACGAAGTCCGTGCCATCCTGATCGACCCGCTGCCTGAGCTCCACAGCCAACCGATCCACCGTCCGGCCGCGGCTGTAGGCCTCTCTCAGCCTCGCATAGGCTTCGGCCCGCATGGGGTCGAGCCGAAGGCAGGCGCGGAAAGCCTCGATCGCCCCGGCCATGCGCCCCTCCTGTTGCAGGCTCACGCCAAGACGGTACTGCCGTTCCGGCTCACTGGACCGATCCGACAGCGGGAGCGCCTCCGAGACAGTCCCGGCCAGCAGCGAGGCCACCAGGAAGCCGAGCATTGACCTTCGCATCCTCGCCCTCACCTCTGTCCCCCGCCTTCGAGGCGCCGCCCGAGGAAGAAGATAGCGCCGCCGATGCCAAGCAGATAGAGTTCCGTCCACATCCCCCGCTCGTCAGTGAGGCCGATGTACAAACCGACCATAAGGTTCAGCATCCCGAAGAGCTGTAGCGCCTTTGCCAGATACCCCACTCTGTCCTCCAGATAAAAGGCTTGCAATATCGAGTGTGGATGTTAGAATCCCCTTTCAAGGAGGATCCCGATGGAACATTTCATGGAAATCGCGACCCAGCCGGACAACATCCCTATTATCGGGATGCTGGTCCTTGTCTTGATCTGCTTGGCGCTCGCTATGAAACAGGCGTTTGTCCACGACCGTCTCATCGACAAGGGCCAGAAAGACAAGATCTTTCACGAGATGTACAAGTAGGTCTTTGATTCGATGCGGCTGATCGAGCCGCTGGTTTCCTGAGGAGCGAAACAGGTGTTCATCCTGGTAACGATTGCGATCCTCGCAGGTCTCGCCTTGATTCTCCTGATCAACCGCGCTTCACCACCGGTCGCGGCGGAGAAGGCATACTATCAGCCCAGAGGAGTCGAGCAGCAACGACTAGAACGACTTGCTCCCGAGCAGTTCGAACGGCTCTGCATCCGACTCCTGGAGGAAATGGGCCTGATCATCAATTCCTTCAACAGCAACAAGCAGGGGCAGATCGACATCACCGCCGTCAACCCTCAACCGATTACTGGCGGGGAATACATCGTCCACTGCGTCATGGCCCCCCCCGATGAACCGATCAACTCCACCCGCATCATCGCCCTGAGCGACACCGTGCGAGCCGAGGGCGCCTCCAAGGGGATCTTTATCACAACCGGCTTCTTCTCCGAAGAGGTCCCGAAGCTCGTTGAAGGGCCACCACTCGAGCTGATCAACGGTCAGCGCCTTCGGCAGATCCTGGGGGAACATCGGATCTCCCTCGCCTGAAACGCCTTCGACTTGCAGCTCGCCAGTCCTCGTCATTTTCCGCACTTCTTTTTGGTGCAGCCGTGGCTATCCATGCAGCATCATCGCGAGCCACAGGGCCACCGCACCTCCGACGCTTGTGGCGACAAGGGCGCGGCGCACCGGCCGCTCCGCCTCCTCTCCTGACACACCCTTCGCAAGTTTTGGCATCCAGACAAGGCTTAATCCGGTCTGAAACCCGATCATGACAAGGACGATCAAGAGCTTGCCGATGAGCCGTCTCAGGAAGGCAGGCTGGAAGGCGAACCCTCGCTCAACCCCCACCCTCAGGAGGTTGAGTATTCCGGTCAGCAGCAGGATCTCGATGGCCACCCAGGACCACCTGAGATAGCGTCTCCCGAGGCCGAGGAGCAATTCCTGCCAGGAGATCGGATCGATGCTCCGACGCACCATGGGAACCCAGAGGAGGCTGAAGAACGCGGAGCAGCCGATCCAGAGGAACGCGGCGAAAAGGTGCAGCGAGAGATTGAACAACCACAGGGAGCTCATAGAGGCCGCCTACATGCCGAAGCGGTCCCTTACCTCATCCATCACCTCGGCTGTGATCTTCTGGTATCCTTTCTCCCGGGCGTACTCCTCGATCCCCTTCTGGGCCCACGAGCGGACGAAACCGGGGATATTGATCAGTCGTCGAGCCGCCTCTTCGGTCCAGATCGCCCCATGCGCTGGACTCTGCCGCTCGAACGCGGCGTTGGCCATCGATGTGAAGGGACACCCTGCCACGGTCGTGGTGGGCTGGTCCGCCGGCGGGACCTCTTCGCGCATGGAGGTGAGGCTGCTCCGGACAAACCTCATCGGATCGGATGGGGCCTGCGGTCCACCGATCTTGACGTCCAGTGACCGGACCATCTGTGTTTCCATCGGATTGGTAAGCAGCGCCACCTGCCGCCTGCAGGTCGGGCAGCCAAAGACGACGGTCAGACTGCCATCCTCCGGCCCCTTCGTCTCCTGAATCTTCATCGGTTCATCGCACGGGACGCACAGAAACTTCATTGACTCTCCTCCCTCTCGAGGGGCGCCGGCGGAAGGTGAAGCGCCTCAGCCACTCTGGCAGCGATCTGAGACAAGGCCTTGGCCGCCGGTGTCGAGGGATGTGACAACAGGACAGGGGTTCCCTCGTCGGCGCTCCTTGTGAGCAACGGATCGAAGGGAACGCGACCGAGAAAGGGGATCGCCAGGCGCTCGGCCATTCGCGCCGAATCCTGACCGGGGAACAGCGGTTCCTCCGCGCCGCAGCGGCAGCAGAGGTGGGCCGCCATATTCTCAATCATCCCGAGGATAGGGGCCTTCAAGGTCTCCTTTGCCACGGTCACCGACTTCCCAACAATCAATTGAGAGACTTCCGAGGGCAAGGTCACAATGATGACGCCATGAAGCTCCGGGAGCAACGGCAGCAGGTTGGGGATCCGGTCCGTCCCGGGTGGTAGGTCGAGCAGCAGCAGATCCAGCTCACCCCATTCTGTGTCCGCGAGAAACTCCCTGAGCGTCGCGGCCTCCATCGCTCCTCGCCAGATGTATCCCTCTCCCTCCGTCGGCCCGCTCCAACGGACGGGGGTGTCATCGCTGCGGAGGAAGAGGTCCATCGACAGAACGCGAATCCCCAGTGGGCCCCACGCGGGTTGCACCCCTTCCGCCCGGAACTCGAGACGCTGCCCTCGCACCCCCAACATCTTTGCCTGCGATGGGCCGTTGATATCGGCGTCCAACACGCCGACCCGCATCCCGCGCGTGGCAAGGGCGGCGGCGAGATTGGCAACGATGACACTCTTACCCACCCCGCCCTTCCCGCTCAGGACGGCCACCTTCAATCCGATCTTCGCCATGCGCGCTCGGAGCCGGCGCTGTTGCGTCCCGACCTGCCCCTGCACATTGGAGCCAGCGTCGCCCACGATGTCCCGATACGTCTTCATGGCTTGAGATCCCAGGCGGCCCGGGCCAGCATGTAGCCGGTCCCGAAGGTCACGAGGAGGAAGAACGCTGCTCCCGTCCTCATGGATAGCTCCATCCCTCCGGGCAAGGGGACCACGGAGATTGTTGGCGTGATCATCACACGCGCGACGCCGACGACCCGCAAGAGAACCAGGAACACGAGAAGCCGCGTGAACCAGACATACCCCTTGCTGATCAACCAGGGGAAGAGGATGATCAGGATCGTCCCCACGCCGAACCAGATCGCGCCTGACCGGGCGGTTATTGCCCGGCCAGCAATGCCCGTCACCGCGATGTACATGGCGCCTGCCAGGTAGAGGCAGCCATAGGTGAGATACGACAGGGCTGCCTGCCGGAATTTCTCTTGCCGTGTCGCCATCGGCACCTGACGCCAGCCTGCAGAGGACGGACCCCGCTCGCGCTTGTTCTACTCCCCTCGCCCTTCGTCCTGTTCCCGAATCGCCGCTCTCTGGACTTCTCCCTGTTTGTAATCGGCAACGACCTCGTTCATGATCTTCTTGCCGACCTCGATGCCGGCCTCTACGAGCTCCAGATCGATCAGCAGGGCGCCACGCTCCTTGGCCACAGCCTCGATTCTCGACTTGGTGATGTCCCGCATGAAGCCGGCCGGCACACGATTCAGTCGTGTCACAGCCTCCTCGGTCCAGGCGAAAGATCCGTTGGGCTCCGCCATGCCCGCCGCCTCCTTGAAGCCGCTTCGGACCAGGGGGGACACGCTTTTCGCCTCGACATCGTCCTCGATGACCGAGGCGGCCAACTCTCTCGTGATCGCCTGCAGCTTCCGAATCCTGGCCGACTTTTCGATCCTGGCCCTCGCCCTCCTCCGCTCGTATCCCGAAGGGACAGCGCGAAGAAGGTGCTTGGCTTCCTCGGTCCAGGTGAGCCTCACCCCATCGAAGGCCTCCTCTTCCTCGAGGCCACCCTCTTCGCCTGCCAAAGCCTCGACGACTGTCCTGTCGATCGTCTGGAACTTCTCCGAGCCGGATCGGCAAACAGGGCACTGCACCGGTTTCACCTCGCGGGCGACGTGACCGCAGACCTCGCAGAGGAACGCAGAGATATCTGAGGAGCGGATCCGCTCGACGGCTAGCTCGAGCGCCGCGCGGCCGGCGGCCTCCGCCGTCCGCTTCGGCATGAAGATCTCCATGACCTGGTCGATCACCGAGGAGGTAACGACCGAGTGTCCTCGTTCCAGGGCGAAGCGCAGAACAGCGGTCCTGGCGATCCCTTTCACGAAGTCCGGCACCCGCTCCATCCGAGCGAGCGCCTCGTCGGTCCAGCTCACCGCCTCTTCCGCCTTCACATCGATCGGCGGGTAAAACTTCCCGCTGATCAGCAAGACATGGCAGGGGGCCAGGCGAAGCAGGTTCTCGGCATTGCTGCCGATGTCCATACTCTCGTCGCTATGGACGCCGATCTTGCCAAGCACCAGGAGCCAGGGGTTTTCCTTCCTGATGTACTGGATGATCTTCTCGAACGCCTTCCCGTCAAGCAAGGTGATCCTGAGATCGACCCCATCCTCCGCCGCCACGGTCCTGGCCACTTCCAGGTGCGACTGATAGATCCTCGCCAGCCCGGTGTCGATGATCTCTTCGTGCAGCTTCTCCTGCTCCTTGAACTTGAAGACCTTCGAGGCCTTCTCCGACAGGACACCCACGAGGCTGTTGAACATCGCATAGTGCAGGTACGGATCGTAGACTCCGACCGCTTCCACCTTTCGGCCCGTGGCGCGCCCGATGGCGATCGCCGACTTGAGCCCGGCAAACGACTGAGGGCTGCCGTCGATCCCGACGAGGATGCTGCCCCCGTTTTGCTCTGCCAGCGGTAAGACGTTCTTCGCCACCAGGACATCGGTGCTGACCCGTCGGACCACTCGCTCTGTGACGCTGCCCAGCAGGCTGTCCTTCACCGCGCCCAGGCCGAGGGCACCGATGACAACCAGGTCGTAGCCGCTCTTCCCGATGTCCTCAACCAGCGGCTGAAAGGTCCGTCCGTCGAACATCCTCCGCTCGAATATCACGCCTCGCTCCCGGCACTTCCGCTCCACGACGTCGAGATACGAGTCTGAGATCAACTGAAGGCCCATGGTGATCAGCGAGTCGTGGATCTTCCGCTGCCGTTCCAGCTCAGTCTCATCCTGGTACTCTTCGGGCAGGGTGTACTCCATTTGCTTGAAGCGATAGTCATGCATCTTGGCGGCATAGACGTGTGATCCGGTCACGGATGCGCCAAAGTACTCACCCAGCGCAACCGCAAGATCGGCGGCACAGTTCGAGTACTCGGAGTTGTCAAGCGGCACCATGATTTTCGTGTACATGGCCTGTTGTCCTCCCTCGTCACGAAGGCGTCTGAGTGGTTCTATGGGTGAAATCCGGCGAATGATAGCACGTAATCCGCCAGAGACCAATGTTGATTTTGTCGATGTTTTCCCATAGACCGGTTTCGACCAGCCAGAGAAGGCATGATGCAAAACCCACTGGATTTCGCCATCATGCACGTGGGGGCGCAAACCATCTCCGCTCCCTCATGTTGGCCCACCTATGCTGCACCCGTCTCCCCGGGAGGCCCGGGCATATCCTCGGGATTGAAGATGTAGTCAAGGCAAAGCCACAGGCTTCGTGAGTACCGGAAAAAGAACAACGGGAAGGCAACACCGAAGATGCTCCAGAACGTAAGCTGTTGGGCGAGCGAGAGGGTGATGAAATGATCAAGCCAGAAAAAGCCCGCGATCATGATGATGGCGGTAGCGCCGTAATTAATATAGATGGCACCGACGAAATACCCTTGCTCGCGCTCAAACTTGAGGTCGCAGGAGAGGCAGTTTGGATACATCGAGAAGAAGCCCCGGAACAGGGGCGCGGCGCCGCACCTCGGACATCTCAGGCGCACGCCTCGCCCAATAATCCTGCACACGCGTCGAATCTCCACCTGCTGCCCCCCTTGCTCAACCCACTCTAGCACAAGACATCAACCCCTGGTAGTGCGACGTGAAGGTGCTCGCTTAGAGGTGACGTTGCTCGGGGGGGCTGGGACTCCAGCATGCATGTCGAGCGTCACCTTCATCCAAGACGCGCATTGACAGCGCCTCGTGGGCGTGGTAAGAATTTCCCTGCCAGTACCGTTCCAACTATTTATGGCGACTTTGCCGTTTCGCGCGGTCGCCACCATTGCCATAAGGGGCGCCTCTCAAATCCGGGGCATCAAGTTGGAACGGCACCAGTGATATTCGTGTTCTCGGTCGCAACACGTCTGAAGTGGCGCTGAACACACCGGTTTCAACAACGGTGCGGCGGCACTCCCGTCAAATGGAGGTAACAATGGCCAGGGGGGCGGATGTCATTATCGTTGGAGGAGGGATCATCGGCGTGGCATGCGCCTACGCCCTCACCCGAGCTGGGGTCCGCCGGGTGGTGCTGGTCGAGCGGGGGGAGCTGGGGCGGGAGGCGTCCCGCGCAGCGGCGGGAATGCTGGCCCCCCAGGCAGAGGCGGAAGGTCTCGGGCCTTTTCTCGACCTCTGCCTGGCCGCCCGCGATCGCTACCGGACGCTGGCCGGCGAGCTTCGGGACGCCACCGGGGAAGACATCGAGCACTGCAACTGGGGACTTCTCTACCTGGTTGACCCGACCGAGCACGAGGCGGCGCGAGGCCGAACGCGATGGCAGCGGGAAGCGGGGCTCCGAGTAGAGGAGGTTTCAGGCCAAGCGTTACGCTCCCTGGAGCCCGCCCTGAATCCCGAGATCAGCGGCGCCCTCTTCTTCCCGGATGAAGCCCATGTCCGCCCGTGCGCGGTTGTCCGAGCGCTTACCGCAGGTGCACGGGAACGAGGCGCCCAGATCCTTGAGAATGTCGAAGCGATCGATTTCATCATCGGCGAGGACAGGCTGCGCGGGGTCAGGGCCGGCGGAGAGACGATCCTGGCGGACACCATTATCGCCTGCGCGGGCCCATGGACCGGCCGCCTCCTGGACTTGGTCGGCCACCGGCTTCCCACCGAGCCTGTGCGGGGTCAGATTGTCCGCGCACGATTTGAGCGCCCGCCACTCACTCACCTTGTCTGGGGACCTCTGGGGTACCTGGTCCCACGACTCAATGGTGAGCTCCTCATCGGGGCCACGGTGGAGCGGGCGGGATTCGATGCGACCCCGACGCTGGGGGGTGTGGCAAGCCTCTGCGAGGCCGCTCGGGCCATGGTTCCACATCTGATGAGCGCCCCGTTCGACAAGGCGTGGGCAGGGCTGCGTCCGCGACTGCCGGATGGCCTGCCAGCCATTGGCCGCTTCGCTGATATCCCGAATCTCTATGTGGCCACCGGCCACTATCGCAACGGAATCCTCTTAGGCCCCTTGACAGGAGAATTGATCGCCGACCTAATCGTGGGAAAGGAGCCCACACTTCGCCTGGAGCCCTTCTCCCCCGACAGGTTCGCCAGGTAATGTCCGATAGCTCAGCGGAGGTTCTTCCTCCGGGCCTCTTCCACCTCTGATTCCGACCGAACGCAATCCTGCCCGCACCCTTTCCTTTGCGGCCAGAGAGAGCAATTCTTTACACGTAGCAGCGCTCGGCCGAAGACTGAGGTCAATGCTGCTCGACCCGCATCTATGCCGACCTCCGCTTCCTGGCCCGCTACTGGGCACGTCAGTGACTTCCTGGTCCGAAAGCGACGGAAGGTATCAGCGGCCACTGGAACCAGGACGTACACTGCCGCAAGCGCAATGATGGCGGCTACAACGATCCCGGGAGCACTCATCTCTTCCTCCTTTCGTGAAGCTGTTCAGCGCTGTAAAGCACACCCCTTACCCGCCTGGCTAAGCATTCTGAATGCCAGGGCCCTGCAACCCTACACCTGCACTCAAGTTAATGAGACATTGATAGGATAGCAGCTCCAAGCTTTCTCCATATAATACACGATCTCATGCTCCATCCCAAATGAACCAAGTTCGAGGACATCTTAGCTTTCGTCGGAACGGCGGTCAAGCAAAAGCGCAGAGAATGAGATAGAGCAATCCAGGGGGTGGTCAGCCGGATGTTACAGCGCTGGACGGGGAATGCGATTCTGAGGGGATAGTCATGAAGGTGGGTACAGATGATACAGCATCCAATAGACAATGACCCCCGTCACTGACACGTAGAGCCAGATAGGAAGGGTCCATCGGGCGATCCGAACGTGCCTGTCGAAGCGCCCTCTCAATGCGCGATACACTGTGATCAGAGCTAAAGGGGGAATCGCCGCGGCCAGGATGGTGTGGGAGATCAGGATCGCGAAGTAGAGGATTCGAATCCCTCCCCGGCCCGCGAATCGGATCGATCCCACGTGAAAGTGATACGTCAGGTAGGAGATCAGGAAAAGGTTTGACGTCCCAAAGGCCGACAGCATACAGACCTTATGCGCGGTGATCTTTTTCCGCCTGATGCAGAGGTATCCGATGGCCAGCAAGAGGGCGCTGGTGGCGTTAAGTACAGCATTGACGGTGGGCAGGAACGAGATGGGGAGGACGATCATTCCTCCTGCAGCAGAGCTTTCACGTCCTGGCGGAGCCTCTGGAGAGAGTCCGAGTCGGTGCTGTCATAGTAGCTTCGGATCCGCGCCTTCCGGTCCACGAGCACAAACCTGGAGCTGTGCAGTACCGTGATGCCCCCCGCCCCTTCACTCGCCATCGCTGGCCCAGGCTCGAGAACCCCGGCCTTGTTTCTTGGATCAAGGATGGGTAGCCGCAGGCCCTCCTGAGCAAGACGATAGATCGCCTCCTTCTCTCCAGTAAGGAAGAGCCACCGTACGTGGTCGGCCTTGAAGCGGTCAGCGTAGCGAGAGAGGACTTGAGGAGTGTCCCGTTCCGGATCGACAGTGATCGAGGCCAGCCTGACATCCGATTCGGCCGCGAGGTCAGCCTGAAGCCTGGCCATCTCGGCGCTCTGCAGAGGACACGTATCGGGACAGCGGGTATACATGAAATCGACGACCCAGATCTTTCCGAGGAACTCTACCCGCTCGACCCTTCGGCCACTGCGCTCGATCAGGGAAAAATCCGGCAGCGAACCGTACACGGGCAACCGGGACGACCGTCCAGCCAATCCTCTCACTGCGGCCATGCGGCCCCGGACCAAGGACCACGCTCCTGCGCCGACTACCCCGATCAAGACAAGGATCAGCCCCGCCCAGAGTGCCCTCTGGAGCATGGACTCTCCAGGCCGTCTTCCCTGTGCCCCCTGTTTCACCTTTCGACCGAGCCCCTGCCGGCATCGCCGAGCGAGCAGGATGCCTCAATGGGGAGTTGCGGAGACCTGGGGGGATTCTGTGGTTCGGTGTGGGATTGCGGAGAGGTCGGGCAACAGCGCAAAAATCAATAACACACACAGGAGCAACGGGGTCATAGCAATCAATCCGAGCGTCCGCGCCTCAAATTTCAGGTGCATAAAGTACATCGCGACGAGCGAGGCTTTGGACAGCGCCAGTCCGACGAGAAGGATCCCGATAAGGAGCCTCGCTATCGGGAGATAGATCACCGCTATCTCGATGACCGTCAGCACGAGAAGCCACCAGAAGACGCCGATGTAATTTGGTTGTTTGTGAGCAGCCGTCATCGCTTGTCCCCATCCCCCATTATAGCAGATAGACGAAGGTGAATACCAGGATCCACACGAGGTCCACGAAGTGCCAGTACAGCGCAGCGATCTCAATACCGTTGGCATTCGCCGGGGTCATTCGTCCCAGGAGAGCCCGAACCAGGTAGCAAGACAGATAGATGACCCCGCCGGTGACGTGAGCGCCATGAAAGCCCGTGATGATGAAGAAGGTGGTCCCGAAGAGGCGAGCCCCGAAGGGGTTACTGGTAAGGGTGAGGCCGCGGTGGATCAGGTGAGTCCACTCGTAGGCCTGCATGCCCAAGAACATGAGCCCGCCCAGAACAGTCAACGTCAGGAAGGTCCGCAGGCCCCGCAGATCCCCCCTCTGGATTGCCGCAAGCGCAAGAACCATCGTCACGCTGCTGCTAATCAGGAGAAACGTCATGAAGGCAGTAAGACCTATCCCCAGCACGCCGGCCGGCACCGGCCAGTCGGCGCTCCCATACCGAAGGGCACCGTACCCTGCGAGCAGGCCGCCGAAGGACATCGCGTCAGCGGCGAGGAAGATCCACATCCCAAGCTTGCCCCAGCTCTCGGGC
This sequence comes from Methylomirabilis sp. (SeqCode), assembly GCA_041491025.1. Lineage (GTDB taxonomy): Bacteria > Methylomirabilota > Methylomirabilia > Methylomirabilales > Methylomirabilaceae > Methylomirabilis. The sequence goes on along the minus strand of JBGPUH010000012.1, from coordinate 2,678 downwards.
GTGAGGGGCGACTCGACAGGTTCGACAGCAGTCGTGATCATAGCGACGTGACTCAACTCCCGCTCTCCTTCTGTGTCAACTCAGGATTCACGAAGGACTCCTCGCTTCGCGGTGTACCCCTCCGCCAAGGCCGATACATGTAGAATAGCCATCCCCCGATCAGACCCACGATCGTAAATGGCATGGCCATCATGAACAGGATCCCCCAGTTGATGCCCCTGGAAAACGGATCGTTGGGCGAAGAGCCAAAGCATACCGCGCATGCATGGGCAGCAACCGGACTGAGCAAGGCAATGGCTGCAGCCACGATTGCAACGCACCCGGCGACCGGCGCACATCGGTCATCCAGAACACGCCGCCCGCCCATGGCCTGCGCTCGCTCGCGTACGTCTCTGGGCTCTTGCCGATTCATCTCAGATACACCAGCGCGAAGAGAACGGGCCAGATGGCGATCACGAAGTACCAGTACATCCCGCAGAGATCGACAGCGACGTGATCGCGGACCGAGAACCGATTGCCCCGCGCCCCGATCAGGACGATCAGTAGCCAGACGACCGCGCCCAGAACGTGAAGCCCGTGAAAGCCGATCAAGGTATAGAAGGTCGCGCCGTAGATCCCCGCCGACAACGTGAGGCCGTGCCGGATAAGGCGAACCCATTCGGACCCCTGGATGGCAAGAAACATCGTCCCGATCAACGCTGTCGCCGTAAGGCCGGTCGCCAGCCTTTTGCAGTCACCGATGCGGATGGCGCGTAGGGCAGACCACATCGTGTAGCCGCTTGAGAGCAAGAAACCGGTGTTGACCAGCGTCACCGCGATCGGCAAGCGAGGGCGGCCCAACGGGGGCCAGAACAGACTTCCCATACGAAACACGAGAAAGGCTCCGATCAACCCGGCGAAGAGCATCGCCTCGAATCCTAAGAATACCAGCATCCCCAGTCGAGCGTTACTGACCGGTGGCGCTGCCCTGGGCCCAGGAGACAACGGGAAGGCATCCTCACCAAAGGGTGGCCTTGGGGAAAGCGGCGACCCCGCCCCATGGTTCGGGGAGACCGGCCCGGCTTCATCGACTATCGTGTCGACCACGGAGGCCATCACGTCTCCACGCGGCATTCCATCGTCCCTCAGAGTGCGGGGGGATGGGCGTCCGCTCCCCTAGCCCCAGTGCCGTATCACGATGAAGATGACCGACCCTACCCAGAGCGCGATAAACACCCCGGCCAGGATGATCCCCACGCGCCGATTCCTCTGCCGTATATCCTGGGAAGCCACGATCCACGACATCGCTAGAATGGAACCTTGTCCAGGGCCATCAGCACCAGGAGCGCCGGCAGGTACACGATCGACGCGAAGACGAGCCGCCGCGCATCCGCGGTCGATCGCGACAAGGCAAGCGCAACTCCGCAGCCGAGCAGGCCAGCGCCAAGCCCTAACGCGCCAAGAAAATACACTGAGCCCGCAAACCCGACGAGGGTCGGCAACAAGCCTACGACGAGCAAAGCCAAGCAATTGCTGACGATCTGACGCCCGGTGATTCTCCCGTCCGGATCGACCACAGAGAGGACCCGGATCCCCGCGCGGGCATAGTCGTCGCGATACAGCCTGGCGATCGCCAGGGTATGCGGAAGCTGCCAGAGAAACAGGATTGAAAAGAGAACCCAGGCTTCGAGGCCAAGCGCGCCCCTGGCTGCAGCCCAGCCGATCACTGGTGGCAGTGCACCAGGAACCGCTCCCACAACACTGCAGAGCGGGGTCTTCCGTTTGAGCGGCGTATACAGAAAGAGGTAGCTGCCCACAATGATCGCCCCCACCAGACCGCTCAGCGTGTTGACCGAGATGGAGAGGTACAGGAGACCCGTGGCCGTGATCCCTGCGCCGAATGCCAACGCCTCGGTGGGCTGAAGCCGTCCGTCTGGCAACGGCCGCAGTCGCGTGCGCTCCATCTGTGCGTCCACCTCGCGCTCGAGGAACTGGTTCAGCGCGAGGGTTCCTCCGGCCGCGAGTGCCGTCCCGATAAGCGTCTGCAACAGCGCCGTGTAGTTCGGCATGACCGGGGAGCCAAGATAAAAGCCGACGAACGTGGTGACCAGGACCATGAGGACCACCCGTGGCTTCGTCAGCGCCGCAAAATCCGCCGCCCGCCTGCGTGCGCCTGTCAGCCCGATGTCCAGCGTTTCAGTCCTGGGAATCATGCACGCACCTGCTCGGCGACGACACCCCGGCTGGCGATGCCCTCTTGCGAGAAGAGCAGCCGATACGCCCGCAGGGTCACCACCATACAGGCCGCAAGCATTAGCGCGCCGGTAACCCTATGGGTGGTTGGGAGCGCCAATCCAAGGACCGGAGCGTAGGGCACCGTAAGTGAAGTGAACCGAGCCGCATAGGAGCCGATGCCCAGCACGAGCTGGACAACCAGCAGGCCGAGGAGTATGGTCGCGGGCCGCATGAGCTCTCGCTGATCCGGATGATGTTTCGTGATGCGCCGTGCAAGCAGGAACACATGGATGGCGACAAGGGCAGCAAACAACAGATGAGCCTGCAGCAAACCGCCCATATGCGTCAGCATCGCCCCGAAGACGATCTGCATGTACACAAACACGGTCGTCAGGAGGCACAGACGCTTCAGCGCTCCGGAATCAGCAGCCATGATCTTCTGTGGCTCCTGGTTCCACTCGGAG
>JBGPUH010000011.1:0-20236 GCA_041491025.1 Methylomirabilis sp. (SeqCode) | reverse complement strand
CTCTCCTACCACGACCGTGTGGCCTGCGTTGGTTCCACCCTGGTACCGGGCCACGGCATCGAAGCGCTCCGAGAGGAGATCGACCACCTTCCCCTTCCCTTCGTCGCCCCACTGCGTGCCGACGACGATTACGTTGGCCATCGCCGCTCCCCCCGTTCAACCTCAAGGCAAAACCGCTCGATTGAGACGCGCTCCTCGACCCCGGAGGTCAGGTCCCGGATGACCAACTGGTCTTGAGGGACGCCGGGTTGGCCCAGCACGATGGCCCGGCCGATCCCGGAGGCCTTCGCATAATCGAGTGAGCCTTGCAGATCCCGCTTGATGATGTCCCTCGCCGCTGAGTAGCCCCGCTCCCGAAGGATCCGGGCGACGTGCAGGGCATGGCGTTTGTCCGGGTTAAAGTCGATGATGAGAAACCTCGGACCGGCCACGACCGGCACTTCGCCCTCGGCTTCCACAGCCAGCAGGACCTTATCCAGCTCGAAGGCAAAGCCGGTGGCGGGGCAGGGATACCCGAACTGGCCGATCAAGTTGTCGTAGCGGCCGCCGCGGGAGATCTCCGAACCCAGGCCGTGCGCGAACGCGGCGAAAGTGACGCCGGTGTGGTACTCGAAGGTTCTGGCCTCGCCGAGATCGATGATCACGCGATCGGCGAGACCGTAGTTCTCCAGGATCCCATAGACCTGGGTGAGGTTGGCCAGGGCCTCTTGCGAGCGCTGATTTCGTACGCGCCGCACTGCACGGGCCAGGATCTCTTTGCCGCCATACAGGGTCGGGAGATCGAGGACGGCCTGCTTGGATTCCTGGTCCGCATCCAGCTCTCGCAGGAGCAGCTCCAGCTCGAAGGCATCTTTCCTGCCGATCGCGGAGACCAATTGTCGGCGGACCTCGGCGCCCACCTGCAGGGCATCGACCAGCCCCCGCACGTACCCGACCTGGCCGACATCGATCTGGAAGCGCTGCAGCCCGAGGGCCTGGCAACCTTCCACTGCCATGGCCACCATCTCGGCATCCGCCTCCGGCCGCTCCAGGCCGATCAGCTCCACGCCGAGCTGGACGAACTCGCGCTGCCGACCGGTCTGAGGGGCCTCGTACCGGAAGATGTTCGTCGCGTAGGAGAGACGCAACGGAAGGGGCCGGTGGCGGAGGGTCGTTGCGACGAGGCGCGCCACCTGCGGGGTGGGGTCGTAGCGCAGGGCGAGCAGGCGGCCGGTCTGCCGGTCAACGAACTTGAAGACCTTCTCGTCGCCCGCTTCTCCGCAGTCTCCGGAGAAGACCTCGAGGTATTCGAAGGTCGGGGTGATCACCTCCTGGAATCCCCACCGCTCGAAGACCGAGAGAATGCGGCGCTCGGCCCAGCGGCGAAGCGCCGCCTCCTCGGGCGGGAAGACCCGGACCCCTTTGGGGATGGCGGTTCTGGAATAATAGTCGCGTTCGCTCATTGGCAATCAGCGATCAGCGATCAGCCGTCAGCTTTCAGCACAGAAGGAAGAGGTATCCTGCTGACCGCTGACTGCCGAAGGCTGAACGCGTATTCCCTTCTCAGGCCTTCACGAGTTTGACGAAGACGATGTTCGGGAGGCGCCGGATCTCCTCTAAGACGTGGGCAGGAATAGGCGTATCCACGTTGACCACCGACACGGCCCGGCCACCCGGCCGCTCCCGCCCCAGTGACATTCCGGCGATGTTGACCTGATGTTTCCCGAGAAGGGTGCCGATGGTCCCGATGACCCCCGGCACGTCCAGGTTAGAGAAGATCAGGAGGTACCCTTCAGGGATGGCTTCCAGGCGGAATTCATCGATCCGGATGACCCTCGGCTCCCGGTGGCTGAAGAGGGTTCCGGCGACCTCACTGGTCCCGCGGTCGCTCCTGACCGCCACGGTGATGAGGCTCGTGTAGTCGGCCTCCTCCAGCACCTTGCTCTCAATGACCCGGATGCTGCGGCCTTTCGCCAGGGCCAGCGCATTGACATAGTTGACCGCGTCCTCCATGAATGGATCCAGTGCACCCTTCACGACGGCAGCGGTCAAGGGCGCGGGGTCGTAGCCGGCGATTTCGCCTCGGTAGTCGATCCGCACCTCGTGCATCCGTCCCTCGGCGAGCTGAGAGGCCAGGCGACCCAGTTTCTCGGACAGGGTCAGGTACGGCTGGAGCACCTTGTACAGCTCCGGGTCCATGGACGGGGCATTCAGGGCGTTCCTGATGATCCCCTTCTGGAGGTAATCGACGATCTGCTGAGCGATCTCGACCGCGACGTTCTCCTGCGCCTCCTCGCTCGACGCGCCAAGGTGCGGCGTGCAGATGAAGTTGGGAAGCTCGAAGAGGGGCGAGTTGGTGATCGGTTCCTGTTCAAAGACGTCCAGGGCGGCACCCGCGACCTTGCGGGACTTCAGCGCTTCATACAGGGCCGCCTCGTCGACGATTCCGCCACGCGCGCAGTTGACGATGCGGACCCCGGTCCTCATCTGGGCGATGGCCTTGCCATCGATGAGATGGTGGGTCTCAGGGGTGAGGGGGGTGTGGATGGTGATGAAATCCGCGCGACGGAACAAATCAGGGATCTCCACCAGCTCGACCCCCAGGGCTGCCGCCGCCTCCTCGGAGATGAAGGGATCATAGGCGATGACGCGCATGGCGAAGCCCTTGCCGCGTCTGGCGACCTCGCCTCCGATCCGGCCCAGGCCGATCACCCCGAGGGTCTTGCCTGCCACCTCCACGCTCACGAAGGCCTTCTTTTCCCACCGGCCGCCCTTCATCGAGGCGGTCGCCTGCGGGACATTCTTGGAAAGGGCCAGAAGAAGTGAAAAGGCATGTTCGGCGGTCGTCAAGGTATTGCCGCTCGGGGCGTTCATGACCAGGATCCCCCGAGCTGTCGCCGCCTCCACGTCCACATTGTCCACGCCGACCCCTGCGCGACCCACCACCTTGAGGCGGCGGGTAGCCTGCAGGATGGGCGCGGTCACCTTCGTGGCGCTCCGTACGATGAGGCCATCGTAGTTGTCGATGCAGGCCAGGAGCTCGTCGGTGCCCAGCCGGTCCCGCACATCGACCTCGAACTTCTCGGTTTGACGCAGGACCTCGACGCCTCGTGGCGAGAGGCCATCGGTCACAAGGATTCGCATTCGTCCCCCTCGACTGAAATCGCCCGTGTTGGTGATGGCAAGAGGCAACGCGCCGGAAGAGCGCTTAACCCGCCCGGCTCAGCACTTCCTGAACTGCCCGCACGCCCTCCCCCAGCTTGCACGGATAGCCAAGGTCGTTCAGGGTCCGTTCGAGGGCCGAGAGGCAGACGACGACGTCGGATTCATCGGCGTATCCCAGGTGGGCCAGGCGGAAGATCTTCCCCTTGACCTTGGTTTGCCCGCCCGAGATGGTGATTCCGTGGGCCGTCCGGAGTGTCTTGACAATGGCACTTGCCTCGATACCTGGCGGGACCGTGACGGCAGTGAGCGCGGGGGTGGGCCGCTCGGCGAACAGTTCGAGCCCGAGCGCAGTGACGCCGGCACGGGTCGCGCGGGCGAGCCGGTCGTGCCGGGCAAAGACCGCCGGAAGTCCCTCCGCCCTGATGGCGGCAAGGGACTCGTGGAGTGCCACGACCAACGAGACCGCCGGCGTGAAGGCATTCTGGTTCTTCTCCAGGCTCTTTCGCTCTGCCTTGAAATTGAAATAGAATTTGGGGAGTCGGGACCGTTCCACAACGGTCCAGGCCTTGTCGGAGACCCCACAGAAGGCGAGGCCCGGCGGGATCATGAGCGATTTCTGCGAGCCGCCCACAACGACGTCCACCCCCCAGGCATCCATCGGCAGGTCCACCACCCCCAGGCTCGTAATGGCATCGACGATCAGGATGGCGGGCGTCGCTCGGACGATCCGTGCGATCGCCTCGACGTCATGAAGGACGCCGGTCGAGCTCTCACTGTGGGTGGCGAAGACCGCTTTGATGCTGGGATCGGCCTTCAATGCCGCCGCCACGAGGTTCGGCTCCACGGCCCGTCCCCACTCGACATCGATATACTGCGGCTGGAGGCCGTAGGCCTCGCAAATCTCTCCCCACCGCTCGCCGAACTTGCCGCTGCGGATCACCAGGGCTCGGTCACCTGGGGAGAGGGTGTTGACCACCGCGCCTTCCATCCCTCCAGTGCCCGATGAGGTGAACAGCAGTACCTCGTTCTTCGTCTGGAAGAGGATCTTGAGCCCCTCTCGAACCCGAGCCAGGAGTGCTTCATACTCCGGACCGCGGTGATAGATGATCGGCCTCGCCATTGCCAGAAGCGCTTCCGGCAACACCTGAGTCGGGCCAGGAGCCAGTAGATGCCTCTTTTTCATGGGCGTGTCTCGCTTTCGTCGAGCATCTTGGATGTGCCTTAAAATCCCCGCCGACTATAGCGAAAACGGCGCGAGACTGTCAAGGTGAAACGCGGCTCGCGAATAAGGCTAGGCGCGTCTCCGGCGGATCGAGGCTGATTAATCTAGGTGGCGGGCGACGCTTCGGATCAGGGGATCGATCTGGAGTGGGCCCAGGCCGAGCTGCGTGGCGAGGGACTCCGCCGTGGGTGCGAGACCCTGGCGCCACAGGTCCAGGAGGAAGGGGCCGGTCCGGTCGTTGCGGTACCACTCCTCATCGAACCGCTCGTAGAGCTGCTCCCTGAGTTGGGCCTCGAGGATCCAGGCCCGCAGGTACCGGGCCACATAGAATGCCGGGTCCACGTCATAGAGGTAGAGTTCCGGGGGGAACTCGGCTGCGGTCGCCCGCGAGACGAGACCCCGGTATGTCTCGGCCGTTTGGGCTGGAGACCTACCGTCGTATAGGCCGCGTTCGTAGATGAGCTTGGCGGCGTACCGCCGAAGCAGGTAGAGCTTGTGCAGGGCCACGACTCGCAGGAAATCCCGCTCCCGCGGGATTCCGAGGACCCGTCGTACAAACCCGGGTTCCAGCAGAAGGCCTTCCAGCAGGAAGGCAAACGCTTCTGTCACAGACGCGTCGCCCAACCTGCGGAACTCCACAGGGAGTGCGGGGTTGGTGTTGGCGAAGTGGAGCGCATGTCCCAACTCGTGGAGATACGCGGATGCGTCGCCCCACCCCGCGCCGGGCCGGACCACCAGGATCACCCTCTTGGGAACCTCGATCGGTGCGACGAAGGCGCGGGATGTTTTTGCCTGCCGCTCTTCGGCGTCGATCTGAATCCGGCCGGCCACCCTGGGGTCAATTCGCATTTTCTGCGCGGCCGTCTCGACTGCAGCGGCGATTCCCTGAGGGGGCAACAGGCGATCGTACTCCGGTGCCCGGAAGAGGCGGGCCAGGTCGTGACGCTTGGCCTCGGACAGCGGAACGCCGAGCGTCCGCTTCAGCATCCACTTCAGGACGTCGGCGTACATCTCCTGGGTCCGGGCAAGCAGAGTGTGGATCAATTTCTCGAGGTCATCGAGGTGAATCCCGGAGAGCTCCTCCCAGAGAGCGGGGTAGCTGACCCCGCCGAGGGGTGTCACAGCTTCCTGGAGACGAGCCAATCGTTCCTGCAACAGGGGGTTCAGGCGGTCGATGGCCTGGGCGCGGGCTTGCTCGAGTCGTGAGCGCCGGGCTCGGTCGGCCTCGTCTCGGATGGCGGCCAGGGCGCCTCGCAGGGGGATCGTCCTCTCCTCGACCGACACGAAGGCAGTGGCCTCTTCGCTCAAGAAGCGGTCGGTCACGTCCTGGACCTTCGCCTCCAGGCAGGCATGGGTCAGGAACTCAAGCAACAGGCGCGGTCCATTCGCCGCCCTACCTTTGCCCATCGCCGCCCGCAGCTCTTCGAGCCGGGTGGGGTGGAAAAGGTGCTCGTGCTGTCGGTAGATCCCGGCGAGCTGGCTCTCGGGCTTGAGACCAGCCTGCTGCAGGTACTCTTCCTCCGCCAGTTGCCGCAAGAACCCTTCTATCTGGTGGCGGAGCGCATCAAGGTCCACGCGCTACTCCTCCGCTCCAAATTCTTCGCTGGCCGCTTCTCCTTCCTCCATGCCCCCCTCCATCATCTCGTCCAACCCTTCGCCCAGATCCTCGCCCAGCTCTTTCCCCATCCGCTTGGCCCAGCGGGCGACGCTTTTCGGATCGGTCTCGTCCAGGTCGCCGAATTTGCTCGGGTCGGCCATGCTTTCGAAGCGGGCCTCCTCGGACTTGACCACGGCGAAGCGGGAGAGGAGACGTGTCAGCTCCCGACTCCCGCAGCGGGAACAGACCGGGGTGGGGGGGGTCTTGATATTTCGGATCAGCAAGCTCACTCGCTTCTTGCAACTGTTACACAGGTACTCATAGATCGGCATCGCGCACCTCGTATCTGTTAGGTCTCAGCGCTATAGAGCGCTGACAGCTCTGTCGCAATCCGCTGGAGTTCCGTGCGAAGCGCCACTGGCTCTAAGACCTCGATGGCCGGACCGAAGGAGAGGAGCCAGCCCAGGAGCTCTCGCACCCCGGAGGCGTGGCTTGTGAGCAACAGGACCCCGCCCTCCTTCTGCTCGATCTGCAACCCGTAGGGGAGGTCGCCATGAGGAGCGAGGGCGGACAGTGGGGGACGGAGTCTCAGCTTGACCCGAAGGGCGGTCGCGAATGGAGCGCTCACCTTGCTGCTCCGGGCGTGTCGTGAGCGGCCGCCTTTCCGTCCTGAAAATGCGGCCCCCTTGATCTGCTCGAGTCGGATCGTTAAGCTTCGGCGCTTGATGGTGTCGTCGCCCAACAGCAGCCACCCATTCTCGCGAAGGCTCAAGTGTTGGGGGACCAGTTCGATCGAGCGGGGCCGGCTCCTCTCGCTCTTGGCATACAGGATCGTCAGTCTCCGACCCGTCGCCACCGCCTCTTGCACAAGCGAAAGGATCTGGGCGACGTCGGCAGAGGGCGACGGAACCCCGGGTAGCGCTAATGGCATCTGCCCCTCCAGGATAGGCGATGCAGGGGCGAGTCGAAGGGCCAGCTTGGACTGGGCGCTCACCAGGGCTTGAGCCATCGGGCCCTCCTGCTGGACGGCGCGGCTGGCTGCGACCCGAAGCGCCAGGGCCTCCTCGCCTGTCAGGTGGAGCGCGGGCAAGAAGGTCGGGGAAGGCAGCCGGTAACCGTGCTCGAAGTAGACCGGCTGCCCGAGTGTGTGCAGCATGTGCAGGTCGCGGAAGATGCTTCGCTCCGAAACCCGGCAGCGTGCGGCCAGATCGGCAGGCCGCATCCCTGGAGAGGTTTTCAGAAGGGAAAGGATCAACTGGAGGCGCTCGGCTCTTGACATGGAGGGTGCAATCTCCTCCTCGTGTAAGCTGTTATCAGATCAGTCCCTGCCTGTCAAGAGGAGACGGCTTTGTCCTTGACCGCGACGTGGGGTTGTGGTATCTGAGGATCGAGAGGGGGAATCCAGCGGTGCGATGTCCACAATGCGGCTATGTGAGCTTCGATCAATTGGCGGCCTGCAAGAAGTGCGGGGCCGATCTTCGTGAGGTGAAGCGCCGCCGCGGAATTCCGACATTCACTGCAGCCCCCGTTGGCTCGCCACGGCCACCAACCCCGCTGTCGGCTCGGCCAAGCGCACCCGAGCCGCCGCAGAAGCAGGAAGATCGAGCACAAGATGTTGATGCATTCTTCGACGGCCTCTTCCAATCATCGCGTCCGCCGCACACATCCGAGCAAGAGCCACAGGAAGAAGCGGCCTTCAGTCTTCCGCTCGGCACGCTTCCGCCGTTCGAGCCTTCGCCAGACGCCGCAGCCGAACCGGTCGCCGAGTGGACCGACGACTCACGGCCTGTCAGGGCAGCCGCCCTTCCCAAGGCCGGGTTCTGGATCCGGCTAGCGGCCTGGATCACAGATATCGTCTGCCTCTTTCTGGCCACCATCGTGCTCGCCCTTTTGACTCTGACAACGATCTGGTTGGGGGGCCGGTTGGGGGGAGAAATCAACGATCAGGTGATGGCGCTTGCTGGGTATTCAGGTGCTGTCATCGTCATCGTAACCGGCTTTCTGTACTTCACGCTTTTTGTGGGAGCCTGTGGGCAAACCCCAGGGAAAGGGCTGTTCGGCCTGAAGGTCGTTCGCGTGAACGGTCAAGAGATGAGCTATGGCAGAGCATGTCTTCGCTCGCTTTGCTGGATTCTCTCGCTGCTGCTGTTCAGCGTTGGCTTTCTGATGATCGCCTTCACCTGGCAAAAACGCGGGCTGCACGACATGCTGGCAGGGACCTACGTGATCCGCACCTAACGCCAGCTTTGACGCTGGCTGCATGCCTTGACAAAACTCCCTCTCGGTGCTACAAAGGACGGACTTTCCTCGAAAGTTCACCCGCCTCTCGGCTTCGGGCAGGTAGCTCAGTCGGTAGAGCACAGGACTGAAAATCCTGGTGTCGACGGTTCGATTCCGCCCCTGCCCACCATCAGTTTTTCGGTCACCCTCTGAACAGTTAAGAGGTTGGCCGCTTTTCATTTTCAGGGCTTGTTTGTCTCCGTTCGCCTCTGTTTGGGTTCGATGGGTACAAGTGGGTACAAGAGGGATACAAAGATTATGACCGCTGGCGAACAGGTCTCTCCCCCAACCCGTCGCCCCGGTTTCACGGAACACTCGTTTAATTTTCCAGCCGAGGGAAGCGCCCCGATATTTCAATCGCCTCCAAATTCACTACTGCGGTCAGTATTTCCCGAAGCGCTTCCCGATACCATTTCTTCTGCTAACGCTCCAGCATTGCGAACTTTCTCCTCAATCTCAGCCCTCCGACTTGGTCTTGCTTGACCTAGCAATCAGAGACCATCCAGAGGACCGGCTTTTCTTCTTCCAGAAAGAGTGTCCCGCCCTTCAGAAAGGCGCTTTACCCTCCAACGGCAGGCCTCTACACTTGAGCGCATCTGGGAGACCCAGGATCAGGCGGGGACTCCTCGAAGCATCCTCCGCGAGCGGCTCCTTTTGCCGAACGAGAAGTGAGGAATGAAGGCGAATGAATGATAGACCTGTATTCCCCATCGTCCCAGGAGTCCTCTCTCAGGAGCTACTGAGGGATCGGAATCTCTTCGACCGAATTTTCTAACGAGCATCCTCGTTCGTAAGATCGCGGCTTCTTCGGCACCTCTTCTAGCAAGCTCGGTGCGTTTTCGCCGTAAGCACGCCTGAAATCAATAAAACATCTATTAGGATACTCATGCATACTCTAACCTACTGTTACAACGTGCGATACAAGGCATTGTCCCCGTCACCTCGCCTCAGAGGACCGGCCAAAATAGAACCGGATGGTCATCTCGCAAAGAGTTTTGATCGCCTTGCAAAGATGAATTGCCTTGACTGGGTTCAGGACGAGAGGTATGCAAGGGCATAATCACTTTGGGCCTAGATAGGCCACCCCCTGAAAAGCGGTGCACGAGCTTACCGTCGGCCATGTCGGCGCGGGATGTCCATTTTGTCGCCTGGGCGTGGGAGGTAGAAGCAAGTGGTCCGCAAAGCTCTCACGTGAGGCACGGCGAGGTGGCCTACGACCCTCGTCCATTTTTCGAGGATGTGTAGTTGCAGGCCCCACTGGTGTGATCGCACGATGGCCCCTTCATGAGCCCGGCCTCCTTCTGAGCCTGTGACACATGTGACACAAAGGTGTCTCAAGGGCGATCGTTATGGCTTCTGGGCTGATCGCAGGACCTCTGCCACCCCTTGCAATTTGGTCGGCGAAGTATTCAGCAACGCCTTCTCGGGTGGAACTCGGCTTGAGAGGGCGTTGGTTTTTTTGGGAAGTAGGAATCTTCTCACGAAGCAAATAACCTACGCCGCGAAGACCGGCATGGGGAGGATGTGAGATGAGCTTTTTGGGAGGTAGAAAGGAGGCAGTATGCCATTCGGTAGCGAAGACGTTCAACCTGGAATCGGCCTCGCCCTCTCAGGAGGAGGGTTCCGTGCAACACTCTTTCACTGCGGAGCGCTGTGGTGTCTCAATGAGCTCGGTTATCTCCCGAAGCTGAACAGGATCTCAAGTGTGTACGCTCAGAGCCTAGGGAGATGATTGAATGTACAGATTGCTCTTACGGCTAGCTTGCGCTGCACTGGCGCCGCTGGTTGCCAGTTGTGCGGGCAGCATCATACCATCACACATCCATGACCCAGAGCGAGCAGCACGCACGGCGAAGCTAGCTGGCATCCTCGATGCGTACGGTCAGAATGCGCCTTCGATTTACGAGACGATGCTGAAGAGCAGCCGTGCGATCGCAGCCGAACAGGACAAAGTGCTAGCGGAACTTGCCAATAGCCGTGCGGCTGCTCGTGAACAACTGCTACCCTTCAAGACACCTGCCCGTCTCGTTAACGACACGGGGGATATTCAGAAGCGGGCGACTCGGGTACGAGACCTGCTGCGCGACGAGGCCAACAAGTACCTGAAGGAACAGAAGATCGTTGCCCAAAACGCGGCCGATGCTGATAGCGCCATCGCGGAGGCTAGGAAGGCTCTCGGCGCCGCTAAGCAGGATGTTACCAACTGGAATGCATCCATTGCGCTCCTCCAAGCTGGCATCGCCGAACTGCCCAGTGTGGCGGCCTCCAGTGCGAATGACAGTAGACAGAAGGGTCTGGATAAGGTTCAAGAAAGACTTCGTGATGTGGGGGGCAAGCAAGTCGAGTTTGTCGACGCAGACGGAGTTCAGCAGAAGCGCAAGATCAAAGACATTCTTCAGGATCAAATCAATGCAGCCGCGAAAGACGGGGCTGACAGTGTGCGGATCCCAGATGCTCCGGGTGCAACGCTGACGATCCTGACGCTTGGCGTTGACCTCGCCAAGATTCAGAAGCAAAGTGCTGAAGCTAGGCTTGTCCAGATCTCCCGTCGCCTCGCGCTCTATGAACGCGTCAAGGCAGAAGCCGTTCTGGCCGACGAGTTGCTCAAGGACGTCAACTTCCAGCCTGTGAATAGAAGCGAAGAGAACGTTCCGTTTGAGCAGGACGTCGTTCGTCTCGTATACGGAGCCCGCCGTGCGCAACGCGCGGTTCAGGATACGGAACAAGCACTTGCCGACGCACAAAGGGCTGTCGCCGAGGCTGATTCTCGAAGACCTCAGCCGAGCGATGATGACTTGAACAAGCTAAAAGGGGTTGTCGGCGATAATCGGCGGCGAGTCATGACGGCATTGCAGGAGTCAGACCGGAAGATGCTCGCTCTATCAAACAATCTTCTAATGCTTCGCAAGCTCGCGGTTGCAGACTCCATCCTTCTCCGCGCCGAACTTGGGTTTGAGCGAGACAGCGCACGCCTTGACCATGAGGAATCGATTCTGACCGCTCAGGTCAACGACCTCGCATGGCGAACGGCGCTCAAGGCAGGTGTTACCGTATTAGACCAGTATGAGCAGGGTGGTTTCAAGGCAGAGGACCTCGCCAACATCATTCGGATCGCCCAAACTGTAGCCCTCGGAATCATCGCTGGGAAGGTGCCTTGACAAGTTACAGTGTGGCTGAATAGTCCGTAGGTGATGTCCAGTGCCGCGGCGTGTGCTGAGCAAACGCGTAGCGTGAAGGAGGACTGATGCGATCTTGGCAAAGGGTCACGTTGTCGCTGTGTGCGACGGTCATCGTGGCGGGATGCGCGGCTCAACAGGAGGCCCGGGATTTGGCTTCGCGCCTGCGTAAGCTCAGTGCAGAATACGCCTCGGTGTCCACTGCGAAGATCGCAGCGGAAAAGCAGTTTTATCTTGACTCACTGAGGAATCTGGACCAGACGTTGAACGTGGTCGACCCAAATCCGACCGCGGCCTCGCCACCGGACATCAGGAAGACGGTGGCATATGGACGGATCATAACGAATGCGAACAGCGACTCGCAGCGGCTGGCAGAAGCTCTCATTAGGGGTAGCGAGGTCCCGATGCCGGCGGCGGCGATTTCAGATTTCGTAAGGGACGGCGTCAAAGCAGAGGAACAGGCGTTTCTGCAGGTGCGGCAGATGCAAGCGGCGATAAACGAATCGCTAGTGATTGATTTTGCCAATCTCGAAGAATATCAGCGGAAGCTCTCGGAGTTGTCTCGGCAGCTTACAGAGCTTGAGAAGGCCACTACTTCTGCGGCGCGTTTGTCTCAGCTTCGGGCGATCGGCAATGCAGTGCGAGATCAATTGAAGGCGGATAAAGACGCGTCCAAGTAGCGATTGAAGAATAAGGGTGTTGTGGGCAAGACCCGTTCTCTTACGGGTGGCTAGTTCTCGGAGACATAACGATGAGCGTTGAAGACGTTCGATCTGATTGGAATACGTACCGCTTACTGACGAAGGCGATGTTCGCAGGTATCAATAGCCCGCGGCAGCTTGAGGATGCGATGCGCGTGATCGGTGACTTCCCAGAGACCCGACCGAGCGAATGGGGAGAGTGGTTGCGCGCTTGCGCGTTTCTTGATGCCTTGAACAAGGCGATAGAGGTGACAGATGTCGCTCTTAGAAGCGAGAACGCGTTTGTTGTGGCTGCGAATGACGTTGCTGCGAAAGTCGAGGTGCCAGCACCGACGCCGGAAGATGTCGCTGCCCTGGTCACCCAACTTGGCGTGGTGAATCGGCGGATTCAGCAAGATCAGCGGTTCGCAGCAGCACTGAAGATAGGTGGTGCGCTAGCCGATGAAATCGGCAAGGCGCTGAAGAAGTAGTTCGGTTGAGCGCCCCAGGGGTAGGGTGCAGAGATTGGGACTCTGGTCCGATTCGGAATGGGAAGGCGGGTCGAAACTGACGCTTAGCCGGAGTGGAAGGCGAGCAGGGGGCCATCGTGTGTGACTCGGTCGTGGTCATAGAGGTGTGGTCGGCGCCCCTCTCGTGCTGAATCTCAGATGTTCAGCGGTTAGAGAGTGGGCCGGGTTATAGGCCCTCAGGCAAGCGCGCTGGAGACAGGGGTCCGAGGGGATCCGGAAGCCCAGCCGGGCTGCGTGAGCAAGCGAACGGCCGTGCAATCCGGCCCCGCACGGTCCAGGGGAGCGCCCCACCCAGTGTTCTCGCTTTTGTATTGCAACTTGCGTCATCATTCACTACATCGCGTTTTTGAGGATTGCCATGGCAGACTTTCGCGATTTCTGGGTGATTCTTGAAATCAAGCTGAAGCCACGCACCACCGAAGTGCTTTATCGCGACGGATTCTCCCGCCGTGCGCGTTTCACGCTCTCGGGAGAATCGGGAACCCTTTCGGCGCCAGCGGAGTTTATCGGCCTCATCCGCGAGTTGGTCGGTCGCCTCCCGCCCGGTCGAATTCCTCCTCACGATACCGGTCCCGTGCCGCTCCCCGTCTTTGTGCACGTTTCCGATTTTGTGGCCTGGTTTCAATTGGAAACCTGGTTGGCTGCCGCTCTCGGCCTCGAAATCGATTTGAACCGCATCCAGTGTGTGTGCCTGACCCGAAGATCGCGCACGCGGCGTCCACGGTTCCGGTTGCCCTTTCGCATCCTCACCGTTGGCGACCCGGCCATGTTCGGCCTGGACAGTATCTCGACCACTACCTGGTTTTCCGAGAGTCCGGAAATCGGGGAGTTCGGGATCAATATCGAGGCCTCGCCGGAACCCGCCGAATCGCTGCGGCAAACCCCGCGCGACATTCTGGTTGCGCCCGGACCCGCAACGAGCGACCCACTCTATGACCTGCTCTCCTCGCTTCCGATGAAGCTGCGCCCGCGATTGTTCATCAATTGCTCCAGGTTCCCGCGGAGAGCGCCCGAGGGCGTGTCCGTGCTGCATCTTCCCGGGCCGGATCCATCCCGGCAGATCATACCCGAAGTCGTATACGGGCTCATTCATGACATGCCGCTTCACGAAGCGGTCAAGTCCGCCAAGCGGAGAACCGGCGGGCTAGACATGACCCTCCTCACCAACCCGACCGCCAATCACGATCTCCGCATCAGCGACTCGTTGCTCGAACTCCGCCGTGATGCTCTTAAACTGTATTCGGCCTTCGCGCGACCTGCTCCCGCCAGGACCGCCGACCTGCCGAAGGTTTTCGATATCCTCGAGCGGAACACGCAGGCGCTCGGTCGCATCCAGCGAGCCGTCGATGATGTTTATTCCAACGCAGCGGATTTCAGTCAGGAGACCCGTGGACTCAAGCCCCTCGTTCGCGCCGAATCCGGCATCAACGACGCCCGCACGGCCGCCGAGACGCTCGGTTCCGAACTCGCTGAACTCCTTACCGACAAGGAGGCCCGCAACCAGCTTGCTGCAGAGCAGCGCCGCACCGTTGATCTCGCGCTCGAGCGCCTGGACACCGATATGTTCCTCTTCCCCGTCGAATCCAGCTGCACGCTGCAGACCGGTGCACGATATCAGCTTCGCGTGCACATCGGCAATCGCCTCCCCGGCAGTCTCGTCCAGGGGGCAGTTCCGCCCATTGATCTACTCCTGCCAGACCCCGAGCAAGCCGACGGCCATTGGTTGGAAATCGCCGTTCAGCGCAAGGAGTTCGCCCTGCTCTCCGAGCGCGTGCGGCCAGCGTTCCTGCCGCGCCTGGGAGCGTCCGAGCCGGTGTATTTTACGATTCGCGCTCCCCGCGAACCCGGACCGGCCACGCTCAGGGCATTCCTCTACTACCGCAATCACCTCCTGCAGTCGTTTCTTCTCGAAAC
The DNA here is from genome assembly GCA_041491025.1 of Methylomirabilis sp. (SeqCode). Classification (GTDB taxonomy): domain Bacteria; phylum Methylomirabilota; class Methylomirabilia; order Methylomirabilales; family Methylomirabilaceae; genus Methylomirabilis. Next base: position 5,693 of record JBGPUH010000011.1, on the reverse strand, counting down.
GGAGGTGACGCAGTTCGAGGAGTTCCGGAATTACAACGTGACCCGCGTCGTGCTCGAGTATTCACGCACCGAACGCTTCACCAACCTCGATGAGCTTCAGCCGCGCGCCGTTTCAATTGGAGCGAACCGCGGCCTGGGAGACACCCACGAGCTCTTCATCAAGGGTGCAAGAGCGGGCACCGTCGCGCTCGGCGATAGGGCATTCACGGACGCGATGGACGACGTTCGCGCCATCCTGCTCGCCGCTACGGTTGACCCGAACGACAGTTCGATGGCGCGCGTGTACGCGCCCGTTCCGCCCGGCGATGCCGCGCCTCCCGAGGTTGCGGCCGTTGTTCGAAAGTTGGCTGATAAGGGTCATGACTTATATGCGGCGCTCTTCCTCAGCGATCAATCCAGCCTGGCGCTGTTCGAATCACTGGGTGGTCTGCGCAACAGCTCCGGCGAGACCGTCCAAATCGTTCGCTTCCACAGGCGTCTTGTCTTTCCGTGGACCCTGCTCTACGATTTCGATCCGCCGGACCAAGGCAGCGGCGAAGTCTGCCTCGGGTATGCTCGGGACGCCAACGGCGCGCCACAGGCGTGCGGGCACGGTCCGCTCAATAAGGTGTATTGCGTCCGCGGCTTCTGGGGCGCTCGTCACCGCGTGGAAGAACTCATTGGGGACGGACCCGCTGGTGACGCGGTCAAGACCATCTCACGCCCGCAAGGCGCTGAGCCGGTTCGCATGGCAATCGACTACACCGTTCCCGGCGCTGACAACTTGCGCGAACACCTCATAGGCGAGTTGGGCAATGCCGTTGCCCTCGGCCCCATCGCCTCCCAGGATCTGATCCAGCTTCTTTGGGAGAAGCCGCCAAAACGCCCGGCTGTCCTGCTGATCCTTGGACATCTGGAGACCGGCGCGCCCCAATTCCGCAACGAGCCCAAAGGCGAACGCATCGTGTTGGAGCCACAGAAAAGCTGGCTGAGCCTGCAGAGCATCTCGAATCAGTTCATTCATGTTGATGGCAAGGCCTGGGATCAGCCCAGGCCGCTGGTGCTCCTGATGGCCTGCGGTTCCGCCACTACTAATGTCGCTAAGGTAAACGATTTTGTCCTTGCGCTGAATGCGGCGGGTGCCGGCGCCATTGTCGGCACCGAGTGCGTGGTCTTTTCCGATTTCGCCTGCGAATTCTCGCAGTATCTGACGCTCCGGCTCTGGAAGCGCAACGGCGGCAGCCAGCCCGTCTCGCTCGGAGAAGCCATGACCGCCTTTCGCGTCAAAAAGCTGGAATCCGGCGACCCGCGCGCCTTCGTTTTCCGTTCGATCGGTGACGCCGATCTCACGTTCCAATCTTAACAAGGAGGCACTTATGTTGCTTCGTGCCGTTGCTGTCGCGCTGTTTCTCACCGCGGTGCTGTCCCCCCCCTCAACGTGTTTTTCCGCCGACGCGCTCGTCTCGCTCGAAGACTCGACCACGGCCGAACTATGTCCCGCGTGCAAAACCGTCAGTGTTCTGGTGAAGCCCGCCGATAAACCGGTTCAGCTCAGCGAAGCGCCTCAGGTTGAGGCCGTCTACCTTGCCGGCGACCGCAAGGATGTGCGTAGCTTCAGCGCCAAATGGATCGGCAACCAGAAGCCGCGCGCCATCGAAATCACGTTCGATCCGAACGTGCTCGTCCGGGCGGGAACGTATGATGTTTACCTGAATCTTCAGCCTGTATCCAACTCCTCCGCGCAACGACTCAAGGTTCAGATCACACACGCGGCGCCGAAGATCGCGGCCATTCCTAAGCTCATCCTGGACCGCACCTACGGGTTCATTGGCCTGGCGTGGGACACGCATCCGGAGCTGTTCATCAATGAAGTATCGAAAAAGTCGAACCTGACGAACCTCAAGATCGAGAAGGTGGGGAACGCCTCGGTAGGCTCCAAACCGATCGGTGGAACGTTACAGTTCCTGAATCCGCCGAAAGAGGTCAAGGCTGGTGATCGGCCGAAGCTGGATTACACCCTGGCGAACGATTTCGGCCTCGGCCCCGCGACCGGTAGCATGAGGATCGAGTCCGACGAGCTGATCGACCCCGTGGGCACATTCGACTTTGAAGTCCGCAGCCATGTCCACTGGATCTACATCGGCTTGACCATTCTCGCCGGGCTGTTTTGCAGCTATCTGCTGAAGGTGCACCTGCAGCTGCGGGTTGAGCTGGACCAGGCACGCCTGGATGCGCGCAAGCTCATCGATCGGATCGCCACGGAGGAACAGCGGCACCAGGATCCTGCATTCAGGCACGCCTACCAGGCCCAGCTCGCCGACCTGAACACGGCGTTGAACGGCGATAACCCGACGGACATCAATACTGCCAAGACCGCACTCGATACGACCTGGCGAAACGCGTTGCAGGATCTCGCTAAGCGCCACCAGGGGCAGGTGGACGCGCTCGACAAACTGCGCGATATCACGAATTATGATTGGCTGGTTCCACCTGGCGTAAGCGCTGCGATCGCAACCGCCCGCGCCGCGGAACCCGAGGTCGTGCAGTTGATCGAACGCGACGATTTGGCTCGGGCCGACATCCAGTCCCGCCAGATTGTCTCGAATCTCGGAAATAACATATTGCAGGCCGCGTTCTCCTGGCAAACGAATGAAACCCAAATCCTGAATGCTGTTCAAAACGCGTCCGTCGGCATCTCACAGCAGGTATCCACCGCTCTGCTCAAGCCGGCGCAGGATCTGGCGGCAGCGCTGAATAAAATCAATGCCAACACACCGCTCGGCACGCCTGAACAGATTCACCAAGCGCTCAGTGATATCAAATTCGAACGTGTTTCGGTGCGGCAGTTTGTGGATTGGCTCGCGCAGACGGAAAGAGTGGAGCTTGCGACCGCACAATCCCTTGTGGCGGCGGCGCACTTGCCCGGCTGGAATGCCGCTGCGTTCGGCGCGCTTCCGGCTGCTGTAGACGCGTTTGCTGCTTTCTTGGACTCGATGGTAGACACGCCCAACCCGGCGGGCCTACCCGCGCAGCTCAACTCCGTGCATAAGGCATGGACCGATGCGCTGCAGCAACAATTCCCAGTCTTAGCTCCGAACGCGAATGTGCAGACTGCTCTCACCGCTCGCAATTACATCGATGCGGTGAAAGTGACCTTGCAGCAGAAAAAGGGTGCCGCCGCCCTCGGCCTTGTGCCAGACGCCGCCCCGCCCTTCACCACGCCCGGCTTCCTCGGTTTCGCCACAGGCGCGGCAGCGCCGGTTTACTCGGTCCGCACGCGTTTCCAGACGCTCTTCACGCCGGCGCCTACGCTGCCGACGTCCGTCACGGATGCCGCGCAGTTGAAGAAGGATAAGCTCGCGCAGTCCGTGGTGATCGGCCTGCTCCTGATCGTTGCCGGCTATGGTCTGCAGCTCAATACCTTCGTTGGGACGTTCGCCGATTTTTCGACGCTCTTCTTCTGGGCATTCGGCCTCGACCTCACCGTGGACGCCGTCACGAAAGCTGCGAAGAAGAACGCTTAGTTACTGTGAGGACGTGTGAACCGATCGGCCCCAACTGTTGGCCTGCCCGCGCTGTGGCGGCCGCTTGCGCCTCATCCCCACTCTGCAGGACCCCGCCGTCGCGCGCGCGATCATCGCCCACCTCGGGCTGGCGCCGGGCCCCGACAGCCCCGGCCCGGTCCCGCGCCCGAGCCAGGCCACGTCTCGGTCACGTGCTGACGCACGGCTGGCGGCCTCTCACAGCGCTCTCCACCGATCCGAAGGAACCGAGACTTGGGGGTGACTGTTTTGGGTGGCAGGGCCTGCTCTCCTATTAGAGTTCCGCTGCAGTAGGGGGTGCTTCCCCGCAAGCGTCCGCGAGACGGATGAATCAACTGAAAACGGTTTTCAGCACTGTGCCCGAAATTGTGCCCGCGAGAACCCACTTCCACCCAATTGTGCCCCACTCCAGCCCACCCCTGGGTCGACTCAACCTCTTGAAAACACATTATTGTCCGCGAGATAGGTCTGCGGGCGCTGGGACTGAAAATCCTGGTGTCGACGGTTCGATTCCGCCCCTGCCCACCACCTCCCTTCCACAATCATAATAAGATCGGCTTGTGTCGCCCGAGAGCTCTACGCGATGCGCGTCTTCGTGGCGGGCTTGTCCACTTAGTCGAGCTTGAATTTGACCGGGAGGACCACCCAGCTATCTACAGGCTTTCCGCTCCTTCGGGCTGGAAGAAACGTCCACTCCTTGACCGAATCCGTCGCCGCCCGATCCAGGATCTCAAAGCCTGAGGAACGATCGATGGCGAGCCTGCCCACGCGACCATCCGGCTGGATCTGGACCAGGAGGTAGACCGTCCCCTGGTAGCCTCGCTCCCTCGCAAGAAGGGGATAGCTCGGCAGAGGGTTAGTTCCGTAGTTCGGGGCGGCGAACTGCCCGTCTGCAGCACTGCTTCCTCCACGCGCCCCCGACCCGCCGACGCCCTGGCGAGACCTGACTGTAACCGTCGGGGCGAGCGGAGCGGTCAACACAACGCCCCGCTTGCGCTCTCCCCCTGGGCCACCGGAGGCGGGCCTAGTCCCCTCACCACCGTCGCCAAGGAGTGCCGGGCCGGAGGATAAACCGCGAGGTGAGACGACAACCGGAGCGCCTCGCTGGCTAGCCCATGGGCCACCGCCCTTCCCGGCCTTTCCGAGGCTAGGGGCGGAAGCGCTCGGGGGAGATGAGAGCAGGGACTTCGGCAAGCCTCTTTGAGCATTTCCACGGGATCCTACCAGCCTCGCCCCTTCTGATTCCCCTCCCACGAGGGCCGGCGTAGAGGACAGGCCACTGGTTCTGACCGCTGCCGTCGCCCCCCCTTCGACCGCCTTGGGGCCAGCGCCCCTCCCAGCCTTTCCGACGCCACCACCAGAAGAGCTTGGCAGGAGTGGGATGATGGTCCCCGTAACGCCCTTGATCATTTGCCCACGCGATCCTCCCACGCCGAGTCTTTCCGATTCGTCTCCTGCGACCGCGGGATCCGCCTGGAGCCCTCTCCCGGCTACAGCGCCTGCAGCCATTGTCACCTGCATCGGCACGCCGACTCCCTTTGGTCCGCCGATTCCCCCTCCCCCAGCATTCTGTGCACCCACAGAGGGCGTCTGCCTAGGCAGGTCGAGGTCTTTCACGAGATCTTCCATTGGGCGCTGAGAGGTCAACACGCGACGCTCATCAGGGGCGCCTTCGTTGATCATCTCCCGAGCGGGTCCCGGCTCCGGATGGCTTACAGGTACAAGGCCCACCTTGGGTTCGGAAGTGAGCTTCGGCCCGGGGGGTTCAGTCGCTCGTGGAACGGTTGTCTGCTTCGCGGGACGGGTGCGCCCCCGTTGGGGGACGGAGGGCGATGGCTTGGGGGCCTCAGCCTCGACAAGTCTCACGACCAAGGGATGTTCGGGAAGGGGCGCCGGATGAAGTCCGATCGTGCCCACGGCTAACGCTACCAGGAGGTGAAACCCGACTGAGACCAGGAGGAAGCGGCCAAACTGCACCGGGTCACCAGTCGAGCCGAGCAGACCTGGATCGCCAAAAGCGAAGACGCTTCCAGGGCGATCGATGGGAGCATCCCTTGTGTTCAATCGAAAACTCACTCTTCCCTCAAAGAAGACCGCAGTGAGGGCGGCGAAGCGTCGGCAAGCTGACTCTCTCTCAGGAGGCGCCGATTATTGTACCCTATCGTGATTCCT